>CAMWIB010000230.1 GCA_947174215.1 uncultured Clostridia bacterium | reverse complement strand
AATATTTCTAATATATTATTATATTTGCAATGAATTATCTCCGTTATACGGAAAAGGAGTTTATATTTATGAAATTTGATATGGTAGGCGCGTGCGTATTTGCGCAGAGCGGCGGTCCGACATCGGTTATCAACAGCAGTGCGGCGGGCGTTATTACGCAGGCACTCAAAGAGAAGAAGAATATCACCAAGGTTTACGGTGCTGAACACGGTATCGTCGGTATTCTCGAAGAAAAGCTCTTCGATATGTCACAGGAGGACCCCAAGGAGTTGGAACTCTTGAAGTACACTCCGTCGTCCGCACTCGGCTCGGCGAGATACAAGCTCAAAGACGCTTCCGCAAACGATACGGACTATAAACGCATTTTGGAAGTGTTCAAGAAGTACAACATTCGTTATTTCTTCTACAACGGCGGCAACGACAGTATGGATACCTGCAACAAGGTCAGCAAGTATTTGCAGTCCGTCGGCTACAAGTGCAACGTCATCGGCGTACCCAAGACCATTGACAACGACCTCTACGGCACCGACCACTGCCCCGGTTACGGCAGTGCGGCGAAGTATATCGCAAACACCATTATGGAGTGCCACCTCGACGCAAAGGTTTACAACTTCGGTCAGGTTTGCATTTTCGAGATAATGGGCAGAAATGCAGGTTGGCTTACAGCCGCCGCGGCGCTTGCAGGCTATAAGGGACTCGGTGCAGACCTAATCTATCTCCCCGAGGTTCCGTTCGACGTCGATAAGTTCGTCGAGTCCGTCAAGGAAGTTTGCGCAAAGAACGACAACAAGTGTATCGTCGCAGTTTCCGAGGGCTTGAAGAACGCAGAGGGTAAGTACGTTGCGGAATGCACCGTATCTCAAAACGATACGTTCGGTCACGCTCAGCTCGGCGGTCTTGCTCAGATTCTTGCAAACATCGTCAAGGAGAAGCTCGGCGTCAAGGTTCGCCCCATTGAGCTTAGCCTTATGCAACGCTGTGGCGCACACCTCGCTTCCAAGACGGATATTGAGGAAGCGTTCAATGCGGGTGCGTTCGCAGTTAAGAGTGCAGTAAGCGGCGAAACGGATAAGATGGTTATTTTCGAAAGAGAGTATGACAAGAAGGGCAACTATGTTTGCAAGAACGTACTTATGCCTCTCGAACTTGCCGCTAATACGGAAAAGAAGGTTCCGCTTGAATGGATTACAAACGACGGCTCCAATGTCAGCGACGAGTTCGTCAAGTACGCGCTCCCGCTCATTCAGGGCGACGCGAAAGCTCCTCTTGAAGACGGCCTTCCGAGATTCGCAAAGCTCAAAAAGGTTTACGAGCAGAAGTAATAGAGTTGCGCCGACTGTCACACCTCGCGAATCACCCCACAAAACAGGGACGTTTTGAGGGGACCCCCGGGCTCGGTACGCACATTCGTGCGTATAAACAATAGCTTTTGAAAACATGATATAAAAGCAAACACACGAAGTGTGCTGTGAGCGCAATCGTCTAAGGTGCAAAATGGGGCAAGTGAATTGCCCCATTTTGCGAATTAAGTGTGATAGCAGATAAACAGCAGATAAACGGAAAGGAAAATATCTCATTAAATTACACGGCATAAGCAGATATAAACATGGATTTAATAGTAGGCGACATCATTCAAGGTACGGTTTCCGATTTCGGTAGCGAAGGCGAGGGCGTGATAAAGCTCGACGGCTTTCCTATTTTCGTGCCTTACGCAATAAAGGGCGAGGAAGTCCGCGCCCGTATTACGTTTGTCAAAAAGTCGTGCGCGTTCGGCGAGGTCGTGGAAGTTATCACGCCGTCGCAAGACAGAATAAAGCCGCTTTGTCCTTACTTTTCAAAGTGCGGCGGTTGCGACTTACAGCATATATCCTCTCACTTACAGCTTGAAATAAAACGTGATGCAGTGCGTGTTGCATTAAGGAAGATTGCAAATCTCGATATCGATGTGCCGCTTCCCGTTCGCCTTAACGACTGGGAGTATCGCAACAAAATATCCTTGCCGTTTGCGTATAACGGGCGCAGTAAAAGAGTGTCCCTCGGCTTTTTTGAGAAGCGGTCGCATAAGGTCGTGCCTCTCAAATGGTGTCCGCTTCACGGCGAGTGGGCTTCAAAGTTGATTGAAGTCGTGACCGCTTGGGCGAATGCGTATGAAGTCTCCGTATATGACGAGAGTACGCACAAAGGGCTATTACGTCATATCGTCGCGCGTATGCTCGATACGCTGTCCGTCACCGTCGTTATAAATGGGAATAGACTTCCCAAGGCGGTGGAGCTGATAGAGAGCCTTAAAGCCAAGTTCGACGGCGTTACGGTTTATATTTCGGAGAATACCCGTCCGAATAACGTCATATTCGGCGATAGTGTAAAATTGATTTATGGCAGAGAGAATAAGCAAAACCTCGGCGCGTTTAAGGCTGTAGTTTCGCCAAAGTCATTCCTGCAAATAATTTACAAGGTGCGAGACGAAAGTTATGGCAGGGCGGCGGACGCGCTTTCGGGAT
>CAMWIB010000229.1 GCA_947174215.1 uncultured Clostridia bacterium | reverse complement strand
TGTGCGCAACGACAATGCCTCCGCATATGAAAAGGATATGGCAGAGTATAATAAGGCGCACGGCTTTGAAACTCTGCTTATCGATATGCTCGGTTATGAGGATATAAGCTCTACGTCGGTAAAAGTAAATCTTGCGCATGGCGACTATTCAAACGTACCTGCCGCCACGATACCGCTTTTGCAGTCGGAGGAATTTGCGGCAAGACTTAAACCGCAAGGCTAAATATCAATGCGGAGTTGAAAATAAAGCAAATCTTTATAATAATTATACACTGTGTTCATTGTCTTGGCGACACTTCAATAAATTGTGCTATGATAATCAATTTGCGCAATTTCCACTTGAAAAGATAAAAAAAATGACATATACTGATAAAAACTGACGAAACTAAGGAGAACGATATATATGGAAACGATAGAAATGCTAATAAATGATTTGGAAAGCGAGATGCTCAAAGCAAAGAGCGCGACTTTCAGCAGAACTGACGTCGTCGTCAACAGAGCGGCAATGCTCGATATCCTTTCGCGCATACGCGAAAACTATCCTATGGCGCTTAAAGAGGCGGCGGAAATCATTATGAAGCGCGAAAAAATTCTGAGCGACGCAAGAGAATATGCAAATAGCCTTATGAATAAAGCTGAGGCGGATGCGGAGCATATGGTTTCTGAAAGCGAGATTATCGCCCGCGCTCACGAAGCCGCGCAGAAATTGCACGATGATACCACGGATAACTGCAAGAAGATAGACGACGATACCCGTTGGTTTGCTGTCAACCTTATGAACAACGTAGAGCAGTCTATGCAAAGCGCGCTCGCGCAGATTCAGGAACACAAGAACAAGCTTCTGTACGAGTGAGAGGCTCATTCTACTTTTACAATGAACCGACAAAAGTAGAATGCAGAGCGTTTCGTCTTAAACCGAGGTGAAAATGTTAAAGTTAGTTTTAGATAAAAAACAAAATAACAAGATTATCAGATATTTGTTTTTGAATTCTACATTTTTCATCCTGTTTATAATCATACTCGGTATTCTTTTGGTTTTCGACGTGTATTGCCTGACGGTCGGTTTGATTGCGGATAGAGCGATGCTCGACTACCTGTATAAGGGACTTGGTTTTTCTGTTGCGGTTGCTTTGGTATTGTTGGTCAGATGGATAGCGTATAAGAAGCAATTAAACAGAAATCTGAATGCCAAAAGTAATGTAGAATATAATTACGAAATCATAGGCAAAAGGGTAAAACTATTTGCTAATAACGGTGACGTCAGTAGCTTTGGATTGACGGATATAACTAAGGTTTATGAAACAAAAGAATTTATCGTGCTGATAATGTCAAACAAAACGTTTATTCCTATAATGAAGTTGGATGAAACGCAGAATTTAGTGGAATTCGTAAAAGATTTTGATGAAAGCCGTAAAAAACAGAAGTAATCGCAGTTTAGTTTGTAAGTTTTGAAGGGAGTAGATTTCTCCCTTCTTTTTATATCGTATTCGTATAGCCGTTTAGCGGTTGCTAATACTTTCCTAAAAGTGCAGTGAAATATAAATTCTATATCAGCAATTCGTGTAAGTTTTCAGTGCGAGTATTATAAGCTGTAAGAAGTGAATTATATCATTCAGCTCGCATCTGGCTTTCCCTTCCGAAAGCATCTGAGCTGTAAGCATAGCGACAAGGTTGCGGTCAAACGGCTGCAACTTTTTTATTTCGGGGTCCCCACAAACGTCCCTGTTTGTGGGGTAAATTCTGTCCGCAATTCCGCTTGCAAGTGTGGTGCTATCGTCGTGCTTATCCATATAAACAAAATATGCGGATAATATGAAAATTCGTTCGTAAATAAGTGACTATCAATAAATGCGGTAGAGTAAAGTTGTAAGCTTGGTAGAAATTAGCCGCGTTTGCTCGTAACAAATACATATGCGTCAATATGCGTTTGCGATAAACGAATGTGCGCAATATGCGTATGTGATAAATATGAAAGCGTGCAATGTACATATGCAAAGTACGAGTGCGCAATAAATACATATAAAAACGCCACGCAATTTGCGCGGCGTTTTCGATAATCTAATAGGTTTAATTTGTGTTTAACAAGCCTTATTTGTTTGCGGGCGCGTTGTCGGTGACGGTTTCTTTAAGTGAAGCGAGCAGTCCCGAAACGTTTGCAATTTCCGTAGGAACGACAATCTTTGTAGAGCGTCCGTCAGCCAACGTTTTGAGAGCCTCGAAGCCTTCAAGCGTGAGATACTGCGTGTTGGGGTGGGCGTTGTTTATAAGCTTGATTGCCTGCGCACGACCTTGTCCTTCTGCAATGAGAGCGGCCTTTTCCGCTTCTGCCGCCATCATACGGGCTTGCTTTGCCGCATCTGCCGCAAGAATCTGAGCTTCTCTGTCTGCCTGCGCGCGGAGTATTTTGCTTTCCTTTTCACCTTCTGCGATAAGAATTGAGGACTTCTTTTCACCCTCGGCCTTCAAAATCTGCTCACGGCGTTCACGCTCGGCACGCATCTGCTTTTCCATAGC
>CAMWIB010000228.1 GCA_947174215.1 uncultured Clostridia bacterium | reverse complement strand
GGACCCGCGACTTTCACCTTGGCAAGGTGACACTCTACCACTGAGTCACTCCCGCACACGACTGCCTTACTAATATATCAAAAACGTTTGCATTTGGCAACAACTTTTTACCATTTTGCTTGTAAGTTTGAGCGCAATATGAATTGCCGCTCCCCGACATTACAATTATATGTCATGGCTTTCGCATTTGTGAAAACGTAAAACCGACAATCTAATCGCCTCAATCTGCTTATTGCACGACGATATCCAATTATTTTACGACTTTCTATGCCATAGCATCTTAGCAAATTCGATAAGCTCATCGCTTGCTTTAAGCTTGCCCGCCGCGCTTATCGCCGCCGATGAATGCTCGTCAAGAAGGCGTTTTGTTTCCTCTTTACCTATCAGGTCGGCTATGGAAGCTCCGTCGTCAAGCAGGTCGTCTGCAAGCTGAAACGCTACTCCCAAATGCTCTGCAAACTCATTTACATTAGCATATAGTTCTTCTTCACAAACATCTTTGCCACATCTACCTATCGCGCAAATCGCACCCGCGAGGAACGCGCCTTTTATCAACGCGCCCGTCTTTTTGGCGTACATAACAAGATACTCTTCTTTGCTGTTACAGCCGTTAAATTCTGCGGCTTGTCCGTATACCATATCCAGCGCGGCAGAAGCAATCTGCTTAGAAGCGGCGTGATTGCTACACTCTACAAGCAGTTTCATCGCAAACGACTGCAAACCGTCGCCAACGAGCAATGCCGCACCTACTCCGTATTTCTTATGTACTGAAAGCTTACCGCGGCGATAGTCGTCGTTATCCATCTCAGGCATATCGTCGTGAACAAGCGAATAGCTGTGGATAAGCTCGATAGCCTCTCCCAGAACGAGCAAATCGTCTATAATCGCGCCGTCAATATCACCCGCGACCGCCTTAGCTCCATAGTATACGCAAAGCGGACGAATACGCTTTCCGCCGTCAAGCACTGCGTAGCGCATAGCCTCGCCTATACTCTCATCGCACCCATAAAGAACTGCTTTAAGCTTTCCTTCAATCAGTGCAATATACTCCTTTGCAGTCATAAGCGTAGCCATCAATCGAGATTAAATTGCTCGGTTAGATTATTGATATCGTCAACAAGCAAGCTAAGCTTGCCCTTTTCCGCTTTGAGGGTTTCTATACAAACCTTACTAAGCTCTATACCGCGCTCGAAGGACTTTACTGCCTCGTCGAGAGGCATATCACCCTCCAACTTTTTGACGATAGCTTCAAGCTCGCCGAGTGACTACTCGAATTTTTTCATTTCTGCCATATATCAATTCTCCTTGCCGTCGTTAAATAGATTGATTTTTGTAACCGTTGCTTCCACGTTGCCGTCACCGCCCATAGCCGTCACCGTATCGCCGACTTTTAGGTTGCGTACGTTGCTCACCGTATCGCTTCCAAGCTGTAAGCGGAAGTATCCGCGTTTCAGTATTTTTATCGGACTTAGCCTATCGAGCGCGTCGGTCGCACGCTCCGCACGGGTGGTTGCCGCGTCGAATTTGCGCTCTACGCTCGTCCTTGCCGCCTGCATAGCTCTCTCTATCCTGCGCGCCCTACCTGCGTAGAAGGTATTTGCCACACTGCGAAGTCTGCCAAAAGTCAGCAACGCTCTCGTGCTTGCACCCTTGTAGGCGCGTACTGCGTGCATAG
Source organism: uncultured Clostridia bacterium (assembly GCA_947174215.1). Classification (GTDB taxonomy): domain Bacteria; phylum Bacillota; class Clostridia; order Christensenellales; family CAG-917; genus CAG-475. The sequence goes on along the minus strand of CAMWIB010000228.1, from coordinate 847 downwards.
TGAGCCTACGCATATGCTCGCGCACGTCGCGCAACATTCCGTAGTAGTCATACGCAACCAACTCGCCTGCCGCAGTCGGTGTTGCCGCGCGTACGTCGGCGACGAAGTCGCAAAGGGAGAAATCAGTTTCGTGACCTACCGCCGATATAACGGGCGTATTCAGATTGTATACAGCGCGAACAAGCTCTTCATCATAAAACGGAGCAAGGTCTTCAAGCGAGCCGCCGCCGCGGGCAATAATTATGACGTCGTAGCCGAGAGTATCCACTCTTGCAAGCACGCCCGCGATATCGCGCCCCGCGCCCTCGCCCTGCACGCGCACGTCGCGCACGACTATATTTATGACGGGATTCTTTCTACGCACCGTCGTCACGATATCTCTTATTACCGCGCCCGTCTTGGACGTAACCACAAGCACGTTCTTAGGAAACAGCGGAATAGCCTTCTTATGCGCCTCGGCAAAAAGCCCTTCCTTTTCGAGCCTTGCCTTTAATCTTTCAAACTCCAAAAATAGCAGTCCCTGTCCAACGGGTTTTATAGTATTGACCTGCAAAGACAGTCTGCCGCCCTTGACGTAGTAATCAAGACCGCCGCGCACTATGACGCTTTCACCGTCCTTGGGGTTGTACGTCTTTGCGGCGTAAAAGCATACGCATTGAAGCTGTGAATTTTTGTCTTTAAGAGTGAAATAGGCGTGAGGTCCGCTGAACTTAAAGCCCGACACCTCGCCGTACACCTCCAAACCCTTGAAAATGGGTGCGTCAATACACGCCTTGATTGTGGCGTTCACTTCGCTTACGGAGATTGTATTTTCATTTAACAATGGATAATCAGACATTTTCTATAC
>CAMWIB010000227.1 GCA_947174215.1 uncultured Clostridia bacterium | reverse complement strand
GGTGGAAGGCGCGCGGCGTCGGCAGCGAATATTTCGAGTTTAAGAAAGTGGTTGCGGCAAAGCCGAGCGAAGTGGAAAATCAGACGGAGGATAAATCGGTATGAAGGCTTTAATAACGGGTACTAGCAATGGCATAGGCAAGGCAATCGCTGAGCGGTTTATTTCGGGCGGGTTCGACGTCGTGGGGATTGATATTCTGCCGGCTACCGTCGCGCATAAGCGGTACACGCATATTGTCGCCGACGTCACGAAAGACCTGCCCGATATTTCGGGCGTCAATATCCTCGTCAACAATGCGGGCGTTCAGAACGGCGGCGCGGATATAGAAGTCAATCTCAAGGGCGCGATACGCGTTACCGAAAAGTACGCGTTCACGCCCGATATCAAGAGCGTGCTGTTCATTGCGTCGGCAAGCGCAAGCACGGGCGCTGAGTTTCCCGAATACGCCGCGAGCAAGGGCGGCGTCGTCGCGTATATGAAAAACGTCGCGTCGCGTGTGGCTAAGTTCGGCGCGACGGCTAACAGTCTTTCGCCGGGCGGAGTGCTTACAAAATCCAATTCGCACGTGACGGACGACCCCGAGCTGTGGAGCAAAATTATGGAAGTGACGCCGCTCAAAAAATGGGCGACAGAAGAGGAGATTGCCGAATGGGCGTTCTTTATCGCCGCCGTCAATAAATCAATGACCGCGCAGGATATCTTGGTGGACAACGGCGAGGCGAGCGATTTCACTTTCGTGTGGTGAGTGGTAAATGCACTTCAAGGACGTAAAAGGAATATTGTCGGCGCAGAACGGAATGAACCTGTTTCGCGGCTGCACGCACGGCTGTATTTATTGCGACGCGCGGAGCCGCTGCTACCAAATGGACCACGACTTCGAGGACGTGGAGATAAAGCGGAACGCCGTAGAGCTCCTCGAAGACGCGCTTCGCCGCAAGCGCAAGCGGTGTATGATAGGCACGGGCGCAATGTCCGACCCGTACATACCGATAGAGCGCGAGCTGCGGCTTACGCGGCGGGTGATGGAAGCGGTATATGCGCAGGGGTTCGGAATGACCGTGCAGACCAAATCCGACTTGATCTTGCGCGACCTCGACCTAATATGTAGAAAAAACGACCGGGCGAAGTTCGTCGTGCAGACGACGCTCACTACCGCCGACGAAGAGCTGTGCAAAAAGATAGAGCCCAACGTAGCGACGACTGCCGCGCGGGTGGAAATGCTCAAAACAATGCGCGACAACGGCATTCCGACAGTCGTGTGGCTGTCGCCCATACTTCCGGTTATAAACGACACGGAAGAGAATATCAACGCGATTATGGACTACTGCGCAGACGCCGGCGTGTACGGCATTATATGTTTCGGGATGGGAATGACGCTGCGCGAGGGCAACCGCGAATATTTTTACGAAAAGCTCGACGAACTGTTTAAGGGCGTAAAGAATAAGTATATCCGCGCGTTCGGCAACAGCTATGAAGTGCCCAGCCCCAATAGCTATGCGCTCACCAAACTGTTTAACAGGCGGTGCGACGAGGCGGGGATTGTGCGCGACAACAACAAAATTTTCAAGTACCTGCACGAATTTCCCAACGGAGCGAAGTTCGAGCAATTAAGTTTTTTAGATACGTGAGGTTGAATATATGAGACAACTCGGAATTTTTATAGCATACGTGTTGCGGCATAAGCCCGCGGCTGCGGGAATAACTTTGGACGAGCACGGCTATGCTGCTGTCGACGAGCTTATCGACGGCGTGAGAAATACAGGTAGAACGATAGACCGCGAAATTCTCGAAAAGCTGGTGGAGACCGACGGAAAGATGCGATTTTCCTTTAATGCAGACAAGAGCAAGGTGCGCGCCAATCAGGGGCACTCTTTTCCCGTCGATCTGGAGATGGAGGAGTGCGCTCCGCCAGACGTACTGTATCACGGCACGGCGGAGAAGTATATAGAGAGCATAAGAGAAAAGGGCATAATCAAAAAGACGCGCAACTTCGTGCATCTGTCGAAGGATGCAGCGACGGCGACGGCGGTGGGCAGTCGGCACGGCGCGCCGATAGTGCTCGTCGTCGACGCAAAGAGAATGTACGCCGACGGCTATAAGTTTTACATTTCGGCAAACGGCGTGTGGCAGACCGACTGCGTTCCGCTCGGCTATTTCGCCGAGTATTCGGAGTGAAACGGAAGTAGCTGTAAATAAAGCAAAATAAAAATCGGCAAGTGTGTACGCTTGCCGATTTTTGGTGGTGGGAGACCGTTTCCTAAAACAAAAATATTTAGTTTTAGGGTACATTAAATTATTTGGTCTACTACATCTGAAAGATACTCTCCTGCCTTCAACTCAATTTTTAAAGTTGGGTTATTGTCCTCTTTATGTTCTTGGTAAAATTTTGCCCACGCAGTAGGGTTTGCACATTCATTAATGAAATTTTCAGTATTGCCTCGACGTCGCATACGCTCTGCATACTCATCTACGAGACCCGCTCCTGCATAAACAAGGCAATAAGGAATTTTGTTGTCTATAAGGTATTTCACAT
>CAMWIB010000226.1 GCA_947174215.1 uncultured Clostridia bacterium | reverse complement strand
AATAATTACTCATATCTTATCTCCTTACAACTTAGCCACCCAGCTTATGGGTGGCTCTCAATCAGAACGCCGATGCGCTATTATTGCCCTTGCCATTATTGGCGTTATACGCCTTTGCACTATCCTTGCGAGCTTGCAAATAACCCGCTCTGTACGCACGCTGCTTTCTCGTCAGCCTTTGAGCTTGACCGTTCTTATCTTTCTTTACTGCGCCATAGTTTGTGTATCGCTGATTGTTTTTCAGCTCGGCACTGTACTTTGCCGCTTTGCCCGACGGATTCAACAAGGTCGTAGTAACGCCATCACTATCCGTGATAGTCGTGCCAAGCTTCGCTTTGTTACCGCTTTTTGTTTTTGCCTTTCCGAAGAAAGGAACTTTCTTCACAATGTCTCTGAATTTTGCCATAATATGCTCCTATGATTTATTCCCCTCAACATTGTGTTTGCGCTGTTTGCTACTTACTCCCCTCATATCCTTAAAGACCGAGACGGCGCAATTACTGCAACCGCCTCGGTATGTTGAGGGGGCTTATTTCTTATCGGCAAGCTCGCCCATAAGTTGACGATACATAGCGACTTCTGCATCGCTCAGAACGCCGTGGAAACGCGTAAAGTTTTCGTCACCCGAAATCTTGATAAAATGCGTTCCGAAAACAGGCTTTGTGAGAAATGCTTCAACAGTCTTATCAACATCCTTGACATAGCAACTGATGATAGGATTAAAGCCGCGCATGATAGGTTGACCCGTCTTTTTGTCTTGCTCAACTGCATCGATAAATACCAAGTTCACCGCCCTCGTCTTTTTCTTGGCATTTACAAACTCCGATGCACCAAGCAACATAACCTTCGCAACACGAAGATTGACAATACGTCCTGTTTCTTGCTCCTGCTCCTGCGCCTCTGCGCTCTCGTCGATTACATCGACACTCGTCTTTTCTTTTTCCATTTTTTGCTACTCCTTATTTTTATTTGCCTTACGGCATTTTTTTATTGAATTAGTTGCTTAACCAAGTTCTGATAAACTCCAAATGCTCAATAGCATAATCAGTTGCGACTACTACTGCCTTTGCAAGCTCTTTATCTGTACTCTTGGCTGCTATAAGCATTGAAGGGTTGTCAGTATCAACACGTTCTGCGCCGATGAGCGACAACAAGCCAATTACTACATCAACCTTGCGTTGCAACGGTATGTCATTTGATTTAGCCACTTTCACCCTCCAACTTTGATTGATTTTGCAAGCTCTTCGAGATACACGCACATATCCGATATACTCCGAAACGACTTGTACGAGCTTTCTTTCCGAACGGACAGATAACTCTTGTACATCATGAGCCGATAGCACTTAGCGGACGTCTTGTATATGCACACTTGACAGAACTCCAATCGGTCTACATGCGTAAAGCTGATATGCACGTCCGTGCAATAGCTCATTTTGAACTTGGTTTTGAACTTCTCCGTGTGCGCGAAGATTTCAAGGTGCAGTCTTGTTGGCACTTGTCTACCTCTCGTATCAGTCTTTCTATCTCCGCAAGACTTTCTTTCACGTCAACCCCTGCGCGTTCTACATTGCCCTTCTTGTCTACGCTCACGGAGAACGTCACTTCGCTCCGATATGGTACGTTTACGCCAATCTTTTGACAGCTCTCCACGCTCACAACGCGGTCTACATTGACAAGAATTTTTGCTCCGTCGGAGCAAGTAAGCTTAATAATCTTCATCGTCCACCTCATCAGGTATATAGTCCGCAGGACAAACCTCATCGAGTACATGAGGACAATTTTTGCAATCACCGTCACAAACGTACATATTTCACCTCAATTAGCTTCACCCTGAACTGCATCAGGGAAATAACACTCTATCCAATGCGGACAATCACAGCACTGCGGAAAGTAATACTTACAGTCATCGTAGTTATTCATTCTGAGATGCCCCCCTTCAACTGACTTTTGAGATTTTTCAAGAACAGCCGAAGCACATAGTCATAGTTACAACCGACATCACCCTTAAAAGTACAATCACGACAAAGATTTGGACAACGCGTACCGCTACAAGCAATCAGGTTATCCAATTCTTGAATATCAATATCGACAGTCTTCCTAATCAACTTTATCTGATTTTTACTCATTGAGCGAAACCCCCAAAATCTCAAGTAGGCAGTCGATAATATCAACAGCATCTTCCTCAGCATCACAAGAATTTCTACGAGGACAAATCGCGCACTCGTGATTAGGGAACGAACACATACCCAAAACGCGCACAGTTTCCTTAATACGTTTGAGCATTGATTCAGAAACAAGAGGTTCTACTTGCTCGACATATTCAAGACAGTCCGCAACTCGCTTTGCCGGTTGCGCAGCTTGTTGACCCTGCTCCAACTTAGTTACGCGAGCGCATAGACTGTCAACATTCTCATCAGCGAATGTATACACATCTTCATATAGACGTTCAGCCAAATCTGCCGCCTGCTCTGATTGCTCTTTTACTGTCTTTTGACTCTGCTCCAACTTAGTTACGCGAGCGCATAGACTGTCAACATTCTCATCAGCGAAT
>CAMWIB010000225.1 GCA_947174215.1 uncultured Clostridia bacterium | reverse complement strand
CCAATCTCACTGCTTGCGTTATTACACGCTGTCAATGCGAAAAGTGCCAGCAGGAGAGCCAGCACCAATGCACTTATCATAATGAGTCTTTTTTTCATATGACAGTCCTTTGAAAGCCAATGTTATACGGCTTATCAGTTTTCTTTGAGTTTTGCTGCTTTGCCCGTTCTGCTTCTCAAATAGTAGAGCTTCGCGCGGCGTGCCTTACCGTGACGCACAACCTGTATGCTGTCAATCTTTGGTGAGTGAAGCGGGAACGTTCTCTCAACGCCTACGCCGAACGTAACGCGGCGAACAACGATTGTTTCGCGGATACCGCCGTTCTTTCTTGCGATGACAACGCCCTCGTAGGTCTGGATACGCTCTTTCTCGCCTTCCTTAACTTTGACGTTGACTTTTACCTGGTCACCGATGGCAATTTCGGGCAAATCTTGCCTCATGCCCTCTTTTTCAAGCTGGTCGATAATGTTCATTTGACTAACCTCCTATATACGCAATGCTCATCAACAAGTCTCTCTTGCCAGCGGAGCATCCGAGTCACGCGTGTTATATTACCATATATTTCTAATTTAGACAACTAAAACATACAACTTTTTGCTATTTTAATTATATATTTTATATATTAACGGCATTTTTATTTCATTTTTAACACGTTCGACACTTCCGTTCAGTGCAATCAGTTCTTAATCCAGTTCAATCCGTACTTCATTCAGTGCAAATTTTTTGGATACCTTGCATCGTTCTCCGTAAATGCGTTTTCGATATGCAACACTTCTTTGTCGCTCACCTCAATCACGTCAAAGCGCACGTCCTCGTTTGTGAGGTGTTTTTGCATACAGTATGACTTCGCGGCAGTGATATATCTGCCCATCTTATATGGCGTAACCGCTTCGAGTCCCGAGCCGTACTCCTCGCCGTAGCGAGTTTTCACTTCGCAAAACACTATTACGCGATTGCCTTCTTTCTTACATTTCACAAGCTTTGAGAAAAACGATGACGAGCCGTTACCGCTCTTTGCGCGTGACATAATTTCGCCATTTATCCCCACGAAGCACTCTGAAATTATATCCACCTCGCAACCGCCGTATACTGCGTTGCGTTCAAGCACGGTATATCCCTTATTTTCAAGATATTCCGCCGCTATCTGCTCGCCGATATTTCCAACTGCCTTCGTGTTTTTCATATTCTAACCGCTTATTTTAATCTCGCTATCCTTCAAAACCGTCCATTGACACAAATGTCAAACTTTTGCTTATATAGTACAACCGTCAAAATTTAATAGCTATTCTTGCGACAAATCGTCACTTATTTATCAGTATGTTTTTGATAAAGCTATTTCTGTGAATTGGAGTTTTGCCGAACTCCTTCAACGCGGCGATATGCTTTGCCGTGCCGTAGCCCATATTGTGTTCAAAATCGTACTGCGGATATTTTTCAGCCATCTCCGTCATAAATCTATCCCTCGTAACCTTTGCGACTATGGAAGCCGCGGCTATGGAATATGACAGCGCATCACCGTGAATTATGCCAAACGTCTTGTACGGAATATCAAGGGTAAGCGCGTCAACAATCACTATGTCGGGCGACACGGAAAGCGACGTTATCGCCTCCGCCATACACGCCTTCGTTGCGTTCAAAATATTCATCTCGTCTATGCGCTCGTGGTCGTATGACTTGACGGACACAGCTATCGCCTTCTCCATTATCACGTCGTATAGCTTTTCGCGCTTGTTCTTGCTGACCTTCTTGCTGTCGTTCACACCTTCGATGAGGTCGTCAAGCGGCATAATTACAGCCGCGCAAGTGACGGGACCAGCGAGAGGTCCGCGCCCTACCTCGTCAACTCCGCATATGTACTTATAGCCCTTTTCGAGCAACTGATTTTCATAATACATCAAATCCTGCGCCTTTACCATAGTTCCCTCTCGTATCTTTCAATTCTCATTTCTTAATTCATTTGTTTATTTCTTAATTTCAACTTGAAGTTATTCGTATATTGCTTACCATTATTCAGTTTTTATTTCAATGTCAATTCGCTATTCACTGCACTATTTACTGCACTATTTACTCTAAACCGATTCTTGCTTATATACACGAAAACGGCACTTAACCTGCCGTTTTGTCATTTTCAATTTAATTTTTGGGATATTCAAGCATAATCTTGCAGAGTCTGCCCTTTCTGAAATCGTCAATCAGAGTCTTTGCCGCGCGCTCTACGTCAAGCGTATCCGCTCTCAGCTTGAAGCCCCTCTTTCTTGCGATTTCCTCTATCGTTTCGTAGGGAGATTCAGGCAGTTCATCTATGCCGTATCTCAACTTGAACGAATTTGGTGCAAGCTCTTTAAGCTCCTGTACGAAGTCGCAGGACAGCTCCAAAACGTCGAGTATTTCTTCCTTGATTGAACCAATATAAGCAAGATGATGCGCTGTCGCTTGGTCCTCAAACTTGCCCCAAAGCGTACCCGGCGTATCCAAAAAATCCACGCCGTCAATTGATAGCCACTGCTTGCCGCGCGTAACTCCCGGGCGGTCGCCCGTCACAGCCTTGGCACGCTTTATCAT
>CAMWIB010000224.1 GCA_947174215.1 uncultured Clostridia bacterium | reverse complement strand
GTTGCAAACGTACCGCCTCACGGTGGCAGAAAGCACCCGAATCAAGAGTGTTATCAGCTTGATACTACGAACATTCTTTTCATCTGCGGCGGAGCTTTCGTTGACTTGGATAAGATTGTCGATACGCGTAAGGACAACTCAAAGCTTGGCTTTGGTTCGGCGGTAAAGGGTACTGCGGACTATGATTACGACGCGCTTATCAAGGAATTACAACCTTCCGACCTTATCAAGTACGGACTTATCCCAGAGTTTGTAGGTCGTGTGCCGATTGTGGTCGGACTCAATCCGCTTGATGAGGAAGCACTCGTCAAGATTTTGAAGGAACCTAAGAACGCGCTTGTCAAGCAGTACAAAAAGCAGTTTGCGTTTGACAACGTAAATTTGGAGTTTGAGGAAGACGCACTGCGTGCCGTTGCGGCAAAGGCAATAGAGCTTAAAACTGGTGCAAGAGGACTGCGTGCTATTATGGAGGACGCGTTGCTCGACTTGATGTACGAGATTCCGTCAGACAAGACTATCAACAAAGTCATCATCACTAAGGACGCCATTGAAAAGAAGGCATCGCCGATAATCCACAGAGTATTGAACGAAAGCGATGACAGCGTGCAGGCGTTCGATACGAGTTCGGTTGGCGAATCGTGCTAAAATAATTGAGATATAAAAAATGGCGCGCAATGCGCTATTTTTTATGGGGTTACCACAAATGTCCATAAGGTGTCCCTGACATATCTGTTTTGAGAGATTGGAATATTTGGATTACCACACAGGGGAGCTATATAATCTTTGTATATCTTATAGGGCAAAAGAGTCCATGCTTTGTGGTGGTTTTGTGCGTAAATATGAGGGATTAGAGGAGTGACAAATGATTAAACAGGCAAAATTTATAATATCCGTTGCGGATGCGAGTAAAATACCAAACTACGGTGCGCCTGAGATTGCAATAGCGGGTAAGTCGAACGTGGGCAAGTCCTCGTTCATAAACTTCATGGTGAACCAGAAGAAGCTTGCAAAGACGGCATCGGAGACGGTGAGTACAATGCTTATAAACTATTTTGAAATAAACAACGGCGAGTACTATTTTACGGACCTGCCGGGGTACGGTTATGCTAAGGTTGGCAGACAGGAAAAGCAGAAATGGGGCGGACTCATTGAAACGTATTTTCAAAGCAGTGAAAACCTTATCAACGTGTTCGTGCTTGTGGATATACGGCACGAGCCGACGGAAGACGACAAGATGCTTGTCAAGTATCTGTATGCTATGAGCATACCGTTTACGCTGATTGCAACCAAGGCAGACAAGCTCTCGCGCAGTCAGAGAGAAAAAAGTAAGCAGGTTATAGCGAACGCACTTGGCGTAGGAACAAAGGATATAATTCTTACCTCGTCATCTGAAAAGATAGGGAAGGACGACGTGCTTGCAAGAATTGATACTTTGCTCGAAGCAACTCGCGCGTAGAGTATTATGTGGAAGTTTTATACAATTTCCATTTATTTCCAATAGAAGTATTCTAAAATAGCGTAAAATTTTGAATAGTTTTGCAAAAATGTCACTGTTTAGTGGCGTTTTTCAATTTGTATGAAATGCTTCGTATTGCTTTTTTGGATAAATGCAAATAGCAAAATTATCGGCATAAGCAGTAAAATTGCGGCGATATGGGCAATTTTACTGTTATGTGTGGAATGAAATTTTACTTATGAGAGAAAGAAAGTTGCGGCGATAAATGAAAAATCAAATCTCACAAACTTCGATGAGCTTGTTGTCGATAAGGTCGCAGGATGTGAGCAGATAGCGGGTGTCGTGCTTAGTTAAACACTTGTTTACGCGCACGTTTTTGCCGTGCAAGTGACCGTAAAGAACGAAGTCAGCGTGATACTTTTCTATGAGCGCAGTCATCTCCGTATCGGCGTAATCGGCGTCGAAGGGTGGGTAGTGAAGCATAACGATGAGGATATCTCCCTCCTTGCGCATCTTTTGCGCTTTTTGGAGTGAGAGTTCAAGACGGATAAGCTCACGCTTGTATATTTTCACGTCCGCTTCGGGAGTATCCTTTGTGGGAATAGTCCAACCGCGCGTTCCCGCAATGACTACGCCTTTTGAGTCTGTATCGTTTGCTTCTGTACTGTTTGAATGGCTGTCATCAAGGCAATTTAATATGCAGTGTGCCACATTGTCACAATTGCCGCTATCAAGACTATCTTTTGAATCGACTTGTGCCTTACGGATTGGGGTAGAGTCTGTCTGTATTTCGCTTTGGAGTACGCGAAAAGCGTTATTTTGCAAAAATTCGAACCCTGTAAAGCGGGCTTTTATCTTGCTTAGCGAGTTCCAATAGTAATCGTGATTGCCTTTCCCAACGATTTTTCTGCCGCTCAAAGAAGAAACGAGGGCGTAGTCGGGCGCGGCTTCATCTATCGTCATACCCCAAGACATATCGCCGCCGAGGAGTACGAGGTCGTTTTCCTTGACCTTTTCCATCCAATCGGCGGAAATTTTCTCAAAATGGTTGGTCCAACCGTCGCCGAAAATATTCATCGGCTTTTCGACGGAAGAGGATAGATGTAAAT
>CAMWIB010000223.1 GCA_947174215.1 uncultured Clostridia bacterium | reverse complement strand
CCGGGAGCTTGAGACCGGGAAGATGCTCGGTGTGCTTATTGCCGCCGACAAGGAGTCGCTTTTCGTCATATCCGGCACGGGTGAAGTTATCGAGCCCGAAAACGGAATATGCGCTATCGGAAGCGGCGGAAACTACGCGCTTGCCGCTGCAAGCGCAAGTGCAAGCAATACGGAAATGGATGCAAAGAGCATAGCTCACGCCGCGCTCAAAATACCAAGCGAAATTTGCGTTTATACCAACGACCATATTACGGTCGAAACTGTTTGAGAGGTGAAATATGGACAGTAACGTAATGACACCAAAGCAAATCGTAGCAGAACTTGATAGATTCATTATCGGTCAGCACGAAGCAAAGGTTGCAGTTGCAATCGCGCTTCGCAACCGCTACCGCAGAAGCAAGCTCCCCGAGGAAATGCGCGAGGAGATTACGCCGAAGAACATCATTATGAAAGGACCTACGGGTGTTGGTAAGACGGAGATTGCCCGCCGTCTTGCGAAGGTTGTAAAGGCTCCGTTTGTCAAGGTGGAAGCCACAAAGTTCACGGAAGTCGGCTACGTCGGCCGTGACGTTGAAAGCATTATCCGCGACCTCGTTGAAGCCTCGATTCGTATGGTGCGCGACGAGAAGTATAAGGAAGTCTTGCCGCGCGCTACGGAGATTGCGGAAAATCATATCGTAAACAGTCTTTTGCCTATGCGCAAGGAAGCGGCTGGTGCGACGGAGAAGAGCGACGCGGAACTCAAAGAGGAACTCCTCAGCGAACTTCGCGCAGGTCATCTTGATACGATAAACGTGCCTATGCAGATACCGTCACAGCCGAAGCCCATACAGATTCCCGTTGGCGGCTCGGATAACTCTATAAATCTCGGAAGCATATTTGCCGACGTTCGCAAGAGTATGGCGGGAGGCGCGACTAAGACGCGTATGGTTCCCGTCAAGCAGGCAAAGAGTATGATTATAGCCGCCGAGTCCGAAAAAATGGTTGACGAGGACGCAATAATTCAAGAAGCCTTGCAACGCGCAGAGCAGGACGGCGTTGTATTCCTTGACGAGATAGACAAGATTGCAAACGACAGCGCAAGCGTACAGCACGGTCACGACGTGTCGCGCGAAGGCGTACAAAGAGATATTCTTCCTATCGTTGAGGGTAGCACGGTGCAGACTAAGCACGGCACGATACGCACGGACTTCATTCTGTTCATTGCGGCGGGTGCGTTCCACATCTCGCGTATGGAGGACTTGATTCCCGAATTGCAGGGCAGATTCCCAATTAGGGTAGAGCTTGACAATCTCACGAAAGACGATTTCGTCAAAATTCTCACCGAGCCTGATAACGCTGTACTCAAACAGTACAAGGAGTTGCTCGCAGTTGACGGCGTACAGCTTACGTTTACAGACGACGCTATCGACGAGATTGCAAGAGTATCCTTCGAGGAGAACGAGAACAGCGAAAACCTCGGCGCTCGCCGCTTGCACGCAGTACTTGAAGCACTGCTTAAAGACGTGCTGTACGAGGCGGACGACAACGTGACTAAGGAAATAAATATCGATAGAGCGTACGTTGAACTCCACCTTGCAAATATACTCAAAGAGAGAAACCTCAGGAAGTATATAATCTAAGCAAAACTGTAAATTAAAGCGGTTAGATGCTCGAAATTTTGAAATATAATGCGCAAAATATCGAAGTGTATCGTTCATCGCTTAGATTGTATATCGCTGAGTTAATACAGTAAAAAATTTTTTGATAATAAATTTCGGAGGGCTTTATGATAAGCATTCCAAAGGGTACAAAGGACGTTTTGCCGTCAGAGTCATATAAGTGGCACTACGTTGAGAGCGTGGCAAGAAGTACTGCGGCAAAATTCGGATTCAAGGAGCTTCGCACGCCTACGTTTGAGCATACGGAGCTATTCCTGCGCGGAGTCGGCGAAACGACGGATATAGTCACGAAGGAGATGTACACCTTCGAGGATAAAGGCGGCAGAAGTATGACTTTACGCCCCGAGGGTACCGCGGGCGTTGCACGCTGTTTTGTGGAGAACGCGCTGTCCCAAGGCGTAATGCCTATGAAGGCGTACTATCTCGCATCGGTGTTCAGATATGAAAAGCCGCAAAATGGCAGACTTCGTGAGCATCACCAATTTGGCGTAGAGTGCTACGGCAGTGACAGTCCGTCCGCGGATGCTGAGGTTATCGCGCTCGCATCCACTTTCCTTAGAGAAGTGGGGCTTGAAAGCCTTGAACTCAACATAAACAGTATAGGCTGTCCTAAGTGCCGTGCCGCATATAACGCGGCTCTTAAAGAGTATATCGGCGCGAATCTTCACAATATGTGCGGACAGTGCCAATCGAGATTTGAAAAAAATCCTCTCCGTATACTTGACTGTAAGGAAGAAAAGTGCAAGACTATCACAGTAAACGCACCTAAGATACTCGATTTCCTGTGCGATGACTGCAAGGCGCACTTCGAGAGCGTGCAGAAATTGCTCGGCGAGCTTGGCATTGCGTTTAAGGTGAATGCGGGAATCGTAAGAGGTCTTGACTACTATACGCGCACCGTGTTCGAG
>CAMWIB010000222.1 GCA_947174215.1 uncultured Clostridia bacterium | reverse complement strand
ACTCCGGGTCACAGCGTTGGGAGCATTGCGCTTATCGACGAGTGTGACAAAGTAGTATTTTGCGGGGACAGCGTTTGCGATTCGCTTTGGATGCAACTACCGGGAGCAACGAGTCTTGAAGAATGGCTGCCATCAGCAAAATGGCTTTATGATATGAGCAAGGAGCATCGCGTTTTTTGGGGACATAGAGGTCCAGAATTATCAAGCGAATATATTGCAACCGTAATTAAATGGGGCGAAGAAATTATCAGAAATAATAAGAATTCGGTCTTTCCAAAAACGAAGCAATATCCCAATCAAAGTGACGGAATAATTTATAAAACAAATAGAATACACAGCAAATAGAGAGTGTTTGAGTTTGCAGAAAAGAAGCACGTCGTGCAACTTGACAAAATGACACAAGAACTCTACATAACCAAATAATTTATGCCACAGAACGAAACTGAAAAAGAATTGAATAAAACAAAGGCGGTGAGGCGCACATCTATCGGCGGTCAGGCGGTGCTTGAAGGCGTTATGATGAAGGGCGCGAGGTCTATCGCTACTGCCGTGCGTGCGCCCGGCGGCAATATTACCGTTGAGTGTAAATATATAAAGAGTGCGAAGGAGAAAAACGTATTCTTCCGTTTGCCGTTTGTGAGAGGAGTTGTCAATCTCATATCACAGCTATTTCAAGGTACGGGAATAATTTTGCGCTCCGCAGAGGTGTACGGCGATTTCGCCGAGCCGTCCAAGTTTGAAAAGTGGATGGCTCAGAAGTTGAAGATAAATCCGATGAACGTGCTTATGGCGGTTTCCGTCATACTCGGCATAGTGCTTGCCGTGGGCTTGTTCGTATTTCTTCCAAACGTACTCGCGGGACTCATATGCGACAATATTGCGGTTATTGCAAACAGCACGCTTAAAAGCCTTTGGTACAGCCTTATCGAAGGCGGTATAATGCTTGCGATTTTCATATGCTACATTTTGCTCGTTACGCTTATGAAGGACGTGCGCAGGGTGTTTATGTACCACGGTGCGGAGCATAAGGTCATAAGCTGTTACGAACACGGACTCGACCTCACTGTTGAGAACGCCAAGAAGATGAAGAGAGAGCATAGCCGTTGCGGAACGACGTTTTTGTTTATCGTCGTAGCCATTAGCATTATGGTGTTCGTGTTGATAAACTTTATGCTTGAAAGATGCGGCTTGCTTGTGGATAGCAAGGTGTTGAACGCACTTATCAAGCTCGGCTTCAAGCTGTTGTTCCTGCCCGTCGTCGCGGGCGTATCGTACGAGCTTTTGAAGCTGCTTGCAAAGAGTGACAGCTTGCCCGTGCGCATATTGCGCGCACCAGGTATGGCACTTCAAAAGCTGACGACGAAGGAGCCTACCGACGATATGCTTGAAGTTTCCTTGACGGCGTTCAAGACGGTTATGGAGATGGACGAGAAAGACGGACTTCCTGAGCGCAAGTTTGAAATGAGCGTGCCGTATACGGCTACGCGCGAGCGCATAGCGGATATCGCAAAGTGTGCGGACGAAGCGGATATAGATTGGATAATCGTTGACGTAACGGGCGTAAAGCGCAGTGAGCTTGCAAATCTTAACATACTTACGAAAGCTCAGTACGACCGCGCGATTGAGATTGCAAAGCGTATGTCGGACGGCAAGCCGTTGCAGTACGCTATGGGCAACTCCGATTTCTACGGAGTGAAGATAGCCGTAAATCAGAACGTGCTTATTCCGCGCCCCGAAACCGAGGAGCTTGTAGATATTGCCATTCGTGAGGTAAATCAAAGACAGATTGACGAAAATAGCGTGAATGTGTTGGATTTGTGTACGGGTAGCGGAGCTATTGCCGTCGTAATTGCTAAGCAGACGGGAGCGAGCGTAACTGCTACGGATATAAGCGCCGCGGCGCTTGACGTTGCAAGGGCGAACGCACTGAATGCGGGTGTAAAAGTGAATTTTGCACAGGGTGATATGTGGAGTGCAGTGACTGGCGAGTTTGACGTTATAGCTTCAAATCCGCCGTATATTCCGACTGCGGATATTGCTACGCTTGATAGCAAGGTCAAGGACTTCGAGCCTACTCTTGCGCTTGACGGCGGCGAGGACGGTCTTAAATTCTACCGCGTTATTGCGGACGGACTTGGCGCACATCTTAAAGAGAACGGCGTACTTATTATGGAGCTTGGCATAGGACAGGCGGAGAGTATTAAACAGATATTTGCAGAATACGACGTGCAGATTGTAAAGGATATCGAGGGAGTGGAGCGCATTGCGCTCGTGACTAAAAGATGAAGATAAGTGACAGCTTGATTTCAAAGTTGGATAAGATAGCCGCGCGCCACGAGGAGATAAACGCATTGCTTGCAACCTCCGAGGTCATTTGCGACCAAGAGAGATTCCGTGCGCTTTCAAAGGAGCATTCCGATTTGTATCCTATCGTTGAGAAATACGAACTGTATCTCAAACATAAGCGCGATTTTGAGGACTGCGGCGAAATGCTTGCGATTGAAACTGATAGCGAGGTCAAGGCTCTTGCCAAGCAGGAGATGGATGAGCTACGCGACGCTATGGATAGCGA
>CAMWIB010000221.1 GCA_947174215.1 uncultured Clostridia bacterium | reverse complement strand
GGGCTATACTCGCTACGAGGTAGAAACGGGCAATATCACGATTGCCGCAAACAAGTTCTACCGCCTCTCCCTGTGGGTAAAGACGATTGACGTAAGCTCCGCAAGCGGCGCGTACATCTCGCTCATCAACAAGGACGACGAGGATAAGGAGCTTACGAGCTTCACCAAGGTCAACACCAAGGACTACGACGAGTATTACAACGACTGGTGCGAAATCACCATCGTCATTCGCGGCTCCGAGGACAAGGATACCAACGCGGCGCTTCGCTTCGCACTCGGTACCGGTAACAGATGGGCAAACACTCTTACGAGCGGTTCAATGTACGTTGCAAACCTCAGCATGACGGATATCACGTACGCGAACTTCAACGATACAAGCACGAGTACGTACGTAAAGAGCGTCAACCTCACCGAGTCCTTGACGTACACCTTCACCAACGGTGAATTTAACAACTACGACCACGACGACGAGAACCTCGAAGGCGGCGTTGCACTCAACGAGCAACAGTTTGCCGCAACTCCCGAGGATTGGACGATAAGCGACAGCACGCAACCAATCAACGGCAAAGAGGACGAGGAAACGAAGGAAGTCACTTCCCTCTTCGCAGGCGTTATCGCACTCAACCCCACGAGCGATGATAAGCTCAACTTCGAAGCAAGCAATCAGGCGCTTGCAGTAGTCGGCGAAGGAAATCAAAACGTATTTGACAACTTCTACAACTACGACCCCACTCTCTCGGATAAGTACCTTGATTCTCTTGCGGGACCGAACCTCCTCGCAATCGGAAGCAAGGACAGCAAGAAGTACGCGATTGGCTTTGCGTCTACAAACGTATCGCTGTCCTCAAACTCCTATTACAGCCTCAGCGTTTACGCAAAGACCTGCAAGGCTACGACGGCAAGCATCTTCCTCACAGGTGAGTCAAGCACAACCTCTGCGGCGGACGGCGAAACCTACTTTGTGATTAAGAACGCAACCGAAGCAAACGGCGAGTGGACGAAGTACACCTTCTATATCGAAGTTGGCAACACGAGCGTATCCGTCAAGCTCAACCTCTGGCTCGGTCTTGACGCAAACTACGCTGACGTTGACGGCGAAACCGAAGAGGAAAGACTTGAAAACGCAAAATCCGCAGGTATGGTATTCTTCGACCACATCGTTCAGGAAACCATCAACGAGGAAAAATACAACGAGGCAGTTGCGGGCGCAACGGACATCAAGCTCTCCTTCCTTACGGACAGCTTCGACGCCCTCTCCACTTCCGTTGAATCGAGAAGCGAGCTTACCAAGTCTGACGATTGGTCTGGCGCGGCGGATACGAGCCAAGCAAGCTCCAACACCAAGGGCGGCATTATCTACGCCGACAGAGGCTTCCTTGAAACAGTACACGAGGGCGACGTTGACTACGTAAAGATTCTCGGTAAGGAATACGATATCAAGGATATCGAGATAACCACTGAGGAACTCAACGATGCAAAGGCTTCCGGCGAATACACTGGAAAGACTGACGACGAGATAACTCAGGCTCTCAAAGAGAAGAAGCTTCTCGAACAGAAGAAAGCAAACTGGATGCCGATTGACGAGCTGAACGCTCACAGCGGTAACAGAATGCTTATGATAAACAACGTCGAGAACAGCGCGTACATCTATACGAGCAAGTCTAACTCCTTCTCCGAAAACAGCTTCTATAAGGTAAGCGTCTGGGTGCGTACCTACGGCATCAGCGGCAAGGAGAACGACGATACTATCGGCGCAAACATCGAGCTGTACCTCGGCTCTGCAAACGAGGCTGGCAACGCGTTCATCTTCACGGGTATCAAAGCCGACGAATGGACGAAGTATGAGTTCTATGTCCAAACCCGTGACGACAACGTAACGTCCGTTACCGTCAAACTATCTCTCGGCAAGTACGACACGAAAGAGATTGACGGCAAGAGCGAAGTAATCGGTCTGACGAAGGGCTTCGCTATGTTTGACGACGTGGCAATTGAAAAGTTCTCCGACGAAGGTGTATTTGAAAATGCTAAGGAACAAGCTAAGACCGACAAAAAGATACTCACCCGCGAGCTTTCGTCGAAAACGCCGGGTATAAATCCGACTGACCCAGCCCCCGAGCAACCGAGCGGCAACACCTTCAACCTCGACTATCTGTGGTGGATGATTCCGACAATCGTGATTGGTCTTGTCATCATCGTAGTCGTAGTAGTACTCGTGATACGCAAGATTAAGCCCGTTGCTAAGAGAGCGACAAAGAAAGTCAGCTCACCGATGAGCAGCGAAATGCTTGATACGAAGCGTAACAAGTATGACGAAGGTAAAGAATAAGATATTGCTCTAACACTAATAAAAAAAGCATTGCAATCGCAATGCTTTTTTTATTACTTCTTCACTCTTCACTAAAAAGCTATCCTCTGTGTTTCTTAAATGAAATAGCCCACCCCTTCCCTTCGGGCTTTCCCCTCCCGTTCGGTTAGGAATTTTTCCTTTCTATGCTTTTCATTGCTCACGGGATGGGAATTCGGCACTCGCCTACCGCCATATTCCACTCTTTATTCCACTCGGTCGCAGACGAAATAAACAA
>CAMWIB010000220.1 GCA_947174215.1 uncultured Clostridia bacterium | reverse complement strand
CTAATACAGTATGTAAAGAAAATCAGCCCGTCTACGCTCGTTTTAATTGATAATTGCTATGGTGAATTCGTTCAGAAAATCGAGCCTACGGACGTCGGCGCGGATTTAATTGCAGGTTCTCTGATAAAGAATATTGGCGGTGGAATCGCTCCGACAGGCGGATATGTTGCAGGAAAAGCCGATTTAGTCACTCAGGTTGCATACCGCCTGACTGCGCCGTCGCTTGGCATGGAAGAAGGTTCGTACGTATATGGCTATTTACCGTATTATCAAGGTTTGTTTTTAGCGCCTTCCGTTGTAAAAAATGCACTGAAAGGCTCGCTTTTATTTGCAAAGGCGTACACAAATTTAGGTTTTGAAACCTTGCCGCGCGGTGATATGATGCCGTACGACATCGTTACAAGCATTAAATTAGGCAGTGCCGATAAGCTTATCGAGTTTTGCGGCGCAATTCAAGGTATTTCGCCAATCGACAGCAATGTAAAACCTATGCCTTGGGATATGCCGGGATACCAAGACCAAGTTATTATGGCGGCTGGCTCGTTCGTTCAAGGCTCGTCAATCGAACTCAGCGCTGACTCGCCAATAAAAGAACCGTATATTGTGTACGTTCAAGGCGGTGTAACGTACGAACATGCCGTGCTTGCTTTGGAGCATACGCTTGAAGTATTGAAATAATCAATAAGCTATATCTGAGTTGGAAATATAAGATTTGTGTCTAACAATGATGATGTCTTATGACAACAAAATTTATATGGTTGGTATGGTTGGTACGGATGATTCATTATTGTTGGAAAATTACAGCTTTAAGAAATGCCGTCGTATTAAATGTGATGACAAGAAATTACGTATTTTCTGAAATCTACTGTTTATTAGTATTTTTACCGCTATCTTTGCGTAAAACTCGTGTTTTGCGAATAGATATGTATGGACAACTCTATCGTTTTTTTCAAGTTTGCGCCGAAAAATTTTTAATTTTCGTCATCAAAATCACCTATTGTCACCTTCTCAAATTCGTCCATTACGCCGTCATCGAACGGCAACAGTACACCATACACAGGAAGCATTGTATCGGTTATAATCTCACCATCGCTTGTCATGTACTCGCCGCCGTTGCCTTTCTTTTCGCGGTAGAACCTTATTTTTTCGCCTACGTTCTTTTGACGGAAATATACTCGCTCGTCATCTTCCTTATATACGAAGAAATGTTCTTCCGAACAATTAAACGCGACTTCCTCTGCCGTCCAGTTAAATACTTCCTTTTCCTTAGCCACTACATTGTGCGTACGATAAAAATGTTTTTGCCCATAGCCAACCGAGCCGAACTCTTTACTCATATATTTGTTAAGATACGCAACCACCCTACGTTGATTTGTCGTGTATTTTCTGTTGTTATCTGTTTCAGACGGAATATCCTCGTTAATAATTATGAAATCATCAGGATATATAATTGCGCAGTTAGCTTGACCGAAGTCCCAGAACGGAAAATTGTACAACGGCGCGCCTGTCTTGGATGTTTGCCAAACACCATTTAATTTGAATGGTCTAAGCTCAAAATCGCGCATAGCAACCAAGCCGTGAAAATGCAATGCTTTTTCTCCAAGCTTGTTTGTGCGAGTATGCCTCTCAGGAATAATAAGGAGCTTTGCGTTTTTGTCGTATCGTTGAATACGCTGTCGGCATATGCGCCATAGCCGCTTTACTTCGTCATCATCGTAACGGTCTACTTTCAACTTATCCGTTGTCAAAGTGATAAAATAGTTCCACTTGTTGCTAAGTGCATAGCCCCAAAACGCGTCAATACTCTGCCTTGCGCTATTTGCCATATTGTCTAAGAACTTTGCATTGGAGATATTCTCGTCCTTCGGGAACAATACGCCGTTTATATCTACGTAATTGCGGCTACTGTCAACATCTATATTTGCAACTTCCTCGATGCAGTTAAGCGGCCTTTTGAAAAACACTATTTCAACCTCGTCAGCGAAATAGTTTACAACTATATTCTTCTTTGAATAATGACGAAACTGTATAAGCTTGCACGTAGGCTTCAAAACACACTTGTCGCATACGGCATGATACACGGTGCGCTTATACTCGTCACTATTCCATTGAGATTCATACAATTTGCGCAAATGGTCTATTGACACTCTTCCCCCCTGAACATACGGCGGCAAGAACGGAAGCATATCATTGTAACAAATACATTCGGTTTTAAGTCTGCTGAAAAATTCGTCCATTTTTTGCCTCCGAGTAATGGGATAGTCAAGAAGCAGAGCTTCTCGCGGTTTTGCGGTTTTATGTCTGCGCAGGACCAAGGCGCAGACCCCGAACGGCACGCGGCGGCTTCGGCGGCCCCAATCGGGCCGCACTCAGCACTTCTTAGTGCCGTTAGTGGGGCTTTGCCCCATGCGGAGAATAAAACTGCGCGCACTTCGTGCTTGCTTGCGGCTCGACTTGCAAGGTGACGTGACACCTTCGCAAGTCAAGTCGCTTGTGCTAAGATTGCCGGGGGCAACTTAGGAAAACTGAGTAGGCTTTATTTACTCTCATGTCGGCGTGGTGACGTTTGGCTTGCTATAAAGC
>CAMWIB010000219.1 GCA_947174215.1 uncultured Clostridia bacterium | reverse complement strand
CATATACATCTCATATGCGCTGACAGCAAGTTTGCCCTGTTCATCAGTAACCTTGCATCCGTCGTTGCCGCTCCAATCAAGCACGGCAAGCGACTTTGCCGCATTCTGAATGCGTGTTACGTCCGTAAGTGTAATCGTAATCTTATGTTGAAATTCACGTCCGCCAAAGGAAATAGTGATAATCTGCTCGGCAGATGGATTACTTTCGCTTACAAGCGACGTATCGAGGTCGGTTTTAACCATACTGTCGTCAAGATAGATATATTTATTCTGAATACTACCGCCCTTCGCCGTAACTACGAAATGTCCGCTTGACAAATCAAGCTCGGTATCATGGCTCTTGTAGTCAGTCTTCATATGCATTCTATTGAAATTAATTCTATCAATCTCGTAAACCGTTACAGGAACGACTCCGACATACTCAACTTGGTCATCCTTATAAGTGACGTTCACGTTCTTTACACCCGCAGTCTGAGAATCAAAACCGCTGAATGTGAGCTTAGTATCGCTTGTAGCAATATCAAAAGACTCACCGTTATCCTTTGTAATAACCAATTTGCCTGCGAGCGTATCAAATTGCTCACCGGTGACGTATTCCTTAGTAAATTTATCACCTGCTACAATACGTTCAACAACCTTGACGTCAAACGTCATGCTTGCGCCCTGATACGTGACGGTGAGAGTCTGTGCGCCTACGGTATTCTTGTCGTATCCCGTAACGGCAACACCCTCTCCGTTAAGTGCAATTTCAGTCTGCTCTTTACCGGAAACGGTAAGCTTACCTGCTGACAAGTCAAGCTCGTTACCCTTTACAAAAACCGTTTGCGGCATATTTTCATTGCTAATTGATAACGTTATTTTAGTATTTTGATTTTTGTCGCACGCTGTAACTGCAAATATGCAGGTAGCCAGCATAAGCAAAATCAAAACGATTTTAGCAATTTTCTTCATATTATTTCTCCTTTATGAGCGGATAATTATATTACGTTTATTGGTGTACTTCTGCAAACAATCGGCAAAGGATTCAACCTAAGCCTTATTGCATTTAATACTCACCGTTATTGCTCGTTGGTGTCATTCGATTTCCATACGGAATACACTTTCGTGCCGTCGTTTACGTCTTTCAATCCTTGCGCGGTATACTCCGCTACGTCAGAACCCTCCGTCGTTGACCAACCTAAGAAGACGTAACCATCTCTTTGTGGTGCGGAAAGTGAATCGTTGCTGTTTGGAATACGCACGTTGCCTGCGCTCTTCGTAACACTGTACACGTAGCCGTCTTGCACCATGCAACCCCATACGACGGGACGATAGCCGGAATTGAAGCGTTCATTCCAGCCGTCCTGCGCCTTCGTGTCTTCGGCGTATATCGTAAGCTGTTTACAGCCGTAGAAGGCGTGTTCGCTTATAGACGTAACGTTGCTACCAAGAACTATACTCGTAAGTCCCGTGCAAGCTCTGAACGCCTGTTTGCCAATAGATTTAAGGCTTACAGGAAGATTGAGCGTTTTAAGATTTTTGCAACCGTAGAACGCGTAGTCGCCTATGCGCTGAGTATTCGCGCCGAGCGTTACCACTTCGAGTCCCTCGCACTTATAGAAGGAATAATCGTCAACGGAAGTGAGTCCGTACGGCAACGAAACGTTTTTAAGACTGCTACATCCAAAGAACGCACGCTCGCCAATATGCTGTAAGCTGTCATTGAATACGAACTCGGACAGCGTTTCGCACTTATAAAACGCTCTCGAACCAATTGACTGAACGCTATTTCCAAGCACAACCTTTTTCAAAGTGGGCGTTGCATAAAACGCATTATTGCCAATCGATTTTACAGCGTTGCCGATGATTACTACGTCAATGCCTCCGTTGCGAATCTGGAAGTTGTCCATATCGTAATCGGTATATCCCGACGCATAGAACGCATAGTCGCCAATCGTCTGAACGCTATTGGGAATGACGAGCGTATCGCTCGCCGTATCTCCCTCCGGATTTCTCAGCGCACACTTATAGAATGCCGAACGACCGATATACTCCAAAGTCACAGGGAGCGTTGGCATTGACAGATTCGTACAACCGTAGAAGGTATAATCCTCAATAGTCTTCAATGCGGACGGAAGCCTTACGGACGTAAGACTTTCGCACTGATAAAATGCGGAACGACCGATTGTCTTTACGCTGTCGGGTATCTCGACTGCCGTAATATTCGAACACTTAAAGAATGCGTAATTTGCAATGCCGACCGTACCCTCTTCAATCTTGATTGTGCCGCGCGCTTTTGTGTTGTCGCAACCGACAATCCAGTTGCCTGCATACGCAACTCCGTTGCCAGCATTCTTGTAGAGAGCGGAATTATTGAAGGCATACGTGTTAATCTTCTCGACGGTGGACGGAATATCAATTTTTTCAAGGCGCTCGCAGTTTGCAAACGCGTACTCACCTATTACCATCAAGCTACTCTTTGTAATTTTGCCCTCAGAGGCATCATACTCGCCAAGTATTGCGTATTGAAGCGTGTCGCAGTAATCGAATGCGTGCGAGCCAATCTCCTCTACGCCGGAGCCGATGATAACCGTATTCATTTTGCTATACGCAAACGC
>CAMWIB010000218.1 GCA_947174215.1 uncultured Clostridia bacterium | reverse complement strand
CGATAACCAAGTGCGGAGAGAACGATATCGTCATTGAGAATGCCGAAATTTACGGCGCCGAGCGCGGATATGTATTTGCTGTTGGCGGACTTTCTCTCAAACTTCAAGCGAAGTGGAAGGATAACCTAAAAGAAGGTACGCCCGAAGGCGTAGTATGGGCGGCAGAGTCGGAAGGTAATATAGCGACCGTTACGGAGAACGGAGAAATTACTGCAAGCGAGAGCGGTCTTGTGGAAATCATTGCGGATTGTAACGGTAATGTTGCCAAAATCATAATCAACATGCAGCTCAAACTCGTATCTATGAAGCTTCGTACGAGTAACGATTATTATAGCGTAGGTCTTGCTCTCGAAACCGTATTTGCCTCAGAGAAGTACGTCAATGCCGAGATTGCTTTGAGAGCGAGAGAAACAGGCAATCAGACGCCCGACGAAGTGCTGAATAACGAGAAAGTACCAAATAGCACTCTCATTCAGATTATCGGCGCGCCCAAGCGTGCGGAGGGAGATACCGACGGCGTTTATCAGGCAAAATTGCTCGCTTTTTACAGCGCGTTTACTTACGAGATAATCTCTGGAAAGGAATATGCTCATTTCGACTCGGAAACGCCCAACAGGCTTATATTTGACTCCGCAGGACTTGAAGGCAAGGGCAAGCAGGTCGTCAGAGTCAAGGTGCGCGCGAAGTATCCGAGATATGCGAGTGCAAGCACGCTTATCGAGGAAGAAGTCGACGTCAAGGTCATCTATGGCGTTGAGGTTAGCAACATAACGGAAATGCGCGTTGCCAGCCACGACCAATACTCATATGCACATCTCGACGGCAATCTGCAAGACAGAGAGCTTGTGTTCGAGCATACCGTTACAGAAGACCACGCGCCCGAAATATACCGCGTTTACAACGGCGAATATAGTTTGCGTACCTACGGCATATCCGTCGTGAACGATATGGAGTTTGAGGACGGAGAAGTCAAAGATGAAAACGCTCTCAAAGTGTTCGGTGACGTTTACGGAAACGGTCACCGCCTGCAAGCGGAACTCAATCAGTTGGATGGCAATCAGGCTATGCTATGGATAGGTTGGAGTAACGTAACCATCAGCAACTTTAACCTTAGAGTTAACAAGATTGACAAGGAAGGTACGCTGTCTGTTGACGATGCAGTGGGATTTACGGGAGAGGCATTCCAGATATTCTCGGTTGGCGGTTGGGAACTGTGGCTTCAAGGCTACGGTCCGAATAGACCGGAGGATTATTACGGGCATGAGCGCAACCGTCTGTTTAACGTGCGTTATGAGTACAGTATAATTGAAAACGGCAGAAGAATAGGTCAGGCGTACAATTCCGATTATACCCTTGACGGACTTATTATGCGCAACGTTACGACGCCGGCACTGTTCATATCATCACGAATGTATATGTTCAAGGAAGAGTCTACCGGAGAGTATATAACCTATCCCGATTATAACCACACCGTTCTTAATAATTGCGTATTCACAAACTGTCTTGCAACGGTAGGCTCATTTGCGCAGGAAGGGTATACTGTTCTGGCATCCGGTGGATACGGCTGGAATAAGGATTATCACGGACAGGACGGAACAGAGCAGGGTGACGGCAGATTTGTAAGAAAAGACCCGATAAAAAATGCCGAATACTTTAAGGAACATTTTGCGTCCAAGGGTATAAATGCTGAATTGCATCAGACGGGCTTTATCGACATCTACAACTGGCAGAACGTCCAGAGCGCGCAGTTGATTAGTGTAAACTCTGACAACGAGTCCGGCAAGCTGATATCTAATATACTTTTACCGATTTCAGGTAAATTGATTGCCACCAATTCGGAGTTTGCAAGGTGCAGATATGTCGACGAAGCCAAAAATGCAACCTACGTACACATGGGCTTCCTTTTCACGGGTATGGATTTCGGTTCAGGAATACTCAACGAGCCGTTGCATATCGTTGCTACATTTGAAGACACCCGTTTTGCAGAGCCTATAAGGTCCGCGAATATAACGGAAACACAAGGTGCAGACAGCGTAGTCCGAATAGCCGAGAAGTTTATACATTCACTCTCCGTTGAGTGCATATGCTACTCGGCAGATTCGACGAAGAATGATATTATGCCGAACTCAACATTTGATATCGACGAGAATTTCATTAGCCGTCTTCATAAGAACGCATAATTGTGACACATATTGAAAAGCCCCGTTTCAGGTCGTTTGGCGTCAGTACACCGAGCGCGTTGAAACGGGGTTTTTATATGCTCAACTAAACTAAGAGAAACGTTTCTTAACAAAATGCGATTTGCTTATTTTCATCACGCTATTGCCATTGTAAATTTATTAGTTTAATGTTATAATTATATTAAATATATTTACTATATTTATAAATCATAAATATGTCGGCAGGTCGTTATGTCAAAAAATAAAGTTTTGCTTTTGGACTCCAACAGTCTTATGCACCGCGCATATCACGCGTTGCCGAATCTTAAAACAACTACGGGGCAGTATACGGGAGCGATATACTGCTTTTTGAATATATTGCTCAGGCTCATCAAGGAGCAGAAGACTACGCATATTGCCGCGGCGTTCGACTTGCGCGGT
>CAMWIB010000217.1 GCA_947174215.1 uncultured Clostridia bacterium | reverse complement strand
GCGTTACAGGCTACAAGCGTAAGCGCCAATATAACGCACACTGCCGCTAAAACTAATAGTAATGCTTTCTTATTGCGTCTATTTTCCATAAACACCTCTTGCTTCAATTTTCTTTCACCCAAACAGTCACAACACCGTCAACATAGTGCCAGTAGTTGCCGTCATAATCCGTACCTTCATCATTGAGTGGCGGTTCTTCTTCGGAATAGTAATACTTGGTTGCGCTTAAAAGATTGTATTCTTCTTTTGTGGCATTATAAACTTTCGCCCAATCAGTAGCTGTGCCTTTATAATACACACTCCTAAACACAGAACATCCAAAAAATGCCCAACTACCAATTCTTGTTACGCTATCAGAAATAATTACGCTCGTAAGCCGACTGCATCCATAGAACGCATAATATCCAATGCCTTTAACGCTGTTACCGATTGTCACGCTTGTAAGGTTAGAACAGTTATTGAATGCCCCATACAGTATATTTCCATATCTCACCGTCACCTTTTTGAGTGATGTCGGGATATAGTAGGTAGTATTTGTTATAGTAGAAGTACTGCTACCATAATAAGATTGCTTTGTTTCCATTCCCCCCTCATAATTGTTTGTCCCAAAAATATAACCAAACGGGTATTGATTGGCATCGCTTGACGTTTTCATGCTATCGCCTACAAATGGAATTGACATTTCTATCAAACTACTGCATCCCTCGAATGCACCTAAACCTATGTAAGTAACACTGTCTGGGATAACCACGTTTGTTAACCCACTGCATCCTCTAAACGCATAAGAGCCTATTACTGGCGAACACGATATGCTGACTATCTGAATATATGCACAATCGTCTCTGCTACTTATACTTGAATCTTTTCTGTACTCAAAAGCAACATATTCCCCTCTTCGCAAAACTACGGAGCATTCAACATAATTTGTGTTTCCAGAAATTTTTTCCAACTGACTCGTATTTTTGTAGATTGTCAAATAATCATATCCTTCTGATGAAACTTTATATTTGAAGGTAATTGTTGTTGGTCTAAGCGCAATTATTGTATATGTTGACTTAGAGTTGTGAACTTTGTTTGTAGATTTCAAAACACCGTTTTCATATGAAAACGGATAATTGCTGTCATTCTGCATCTCTACTACGCTATTTAGATTCTGTTCATTATTGAATGACACAGGGAAAGAAATGTCCGTTATTTCACTGCAACCGTCAAACGCATAATCGCCTATCCTTATTACGGGAAACCCCTTATATTTTGAAGGAAGAATTACCGCTTCACTATTGCCAGTGTAGCCCGTTACTACACCGTTGGAAATTTCAAGTCCTTTGGTACCGTCAAATAAGGCATACAAAGTAATATCGCGCATTTCTATTGATAATATTCCATCACAATAAATTTCATAAGAATCATCCTCATACCAACCACAAAACAAATAATTGCCAGTAGCGTTATAAAACCAAATCTTGCCATCTTCCACGGTATATGTATCAACATTTGCTCTTGAATTATTTCCGCCGTTGAGGACATAGTTGATATTATATTTTATAGCTTCCCAGCTTGCTTTAATAGTAATATCACCGTACGTTCCTTTTGTTATATTTCTATCCCAAGCAACGAACTCATATCCGCTTCTCATTGCTGGTTCAAATATGATTTCGTCTTCAACAGTGTAAGTTGTTGGATTATCGTTAGCAACTGTTTTGCTTACAGAATTACTTGCAATATCATAGTTGTAGTTGATTCTATATGATTCAATACTCCATGGTTTTGCAGTTACTGTTATATCGCCGATATTATTATTTATTGAAAAAGTATCCCAACCATTAAATTCGTAACCTGCGCAAGTTGGGCTTCTAAACCAAATGTAGTCTTCTACCGTATAAGTAGTTGGGTTAGATTCGCTGTTCACTGCGCTATACAAAAGGTTTGCATCGTTCAAATCGTAATAAATATTGTACGTTATAATATTCCAACTTGCCGTTATCGTGATATTTCCTACTATCGGCTTTGAGAAGTCATAATTCCAACTGTCAAACGTATAGCCCCTACGGGTTGTAATCGGCTCTTCGGCAAAGTCATCCTCTTCAACGTATTGGGTTGGCACACTTGCTCCACCATTTGTGTAGAACGTAACGCGATATATTTGGCGGCGGCGGATAGTTGCTGTATAAAGCTCTACGTCGTTGCCATACGATACTAAAATATATATCACGTTGTCACCGTTCTCCAAAGAAGCTGTCTTAGACCTAAGCTCCGAGGCACCCGAACAGCTTATATCCGTATGTACTGTAAATTTCGCTCCATCCGCAACGCTTATTTCATTGATAAACGAAAACGTTTCCGTCGCATTTGACACTTTTGTATAGAGGTTTGTTCCGTCCACGGTAAGAGTTTTTGCTCTAAGCCCCGTGCCTCGTATCGGAGTGTTTTGAATATCTTCTTTCCACTTTGCATATACACGCATATCCGCACTTAAAGCCTCATCTGACAATGAGTTTGCAGTGAACGGACGAGTCCAAGCGTCCTTATCCCAGTACCAACCGTCAAAGATATAACCATCCTTTGTTGGGTCGT
The DNA here is from genome assembly GCA_947174215.1 of uncultured Clostridia bacterium. GTDB lineage: Bacteria > Bacillota > Clostridia > Christensenellales > CAG-917 > CAG-475. Next base: position 42 of record CAMWIB010000217.1, on the reverse strand, counting down.
CAGGCATTTGCAATACTTCCGTGCCTTGCGTATTTATTTCGT
>CAMWIB010000216.1 GCA_947174215.1 uncultured Clostridia bacterium | reverse complement strand
CGCCTGCAAAAAGTACGATAAGTCGCTTCCATGCCTTTTGATTGTTAAATGCGTGCGGGTCTTTTACTATATTGCCATTTTCGTCTTTTACGCGGTTGCCGTCCTCATCAAGTAATGCGCCCTCTTCGTCCTCGCCGTGGAATGAGCAGAAGCCGCCGATAGGAAACGGGCGAATGGAAAACACCTCGCCCGTCTTTTTGTTCTTGCGTTTGAAAATAGCAGGACCGAATCCGATTGCAAATTCATCAATTTTGAAACCGAGAATCTTTCCTGCCGTATAGTGTCCAAGCTCGTGTACGATTATCATAATCATAAGCGCGAGCAACGCCACTATGATGTAGCCTATATACGTGAAAACTTCGCCTGCCGTTGCTGACAATATACTTAAATACACTTATTTTGCTCCTATTATATCATAAGTATATTTACGCGCTCTTTCGTCTATGCCAAGTATGCTTTCAAGTCCTACGTTGCCGGGTTTGGAGAATTTGGCAAGCACCTTTTTGAGTGCTACGGCTATATCCGTAAACTTTATTCTTCCGTTCAGATATTCTTCCACAAGCACTTCGTCTGCGGCAGACAATGCGATACATGCCGTTTCGCCCGACTGCGCCGCTTCGATAGCTAATTTTAGGCACGGATATCTGTCATTGTCAGGCTCTTCAAACGTCAACGTGCCAACCGTTGTGAGGTCAAGCGGCTCAACGGATTGCTTTCCGTGCGCGGGATAAGACAGTGCCGTATCAATCGCAAGCCTCATATCAGGTACGGAGAAAAGCCCTTTCATACTGTTGTCGTCAAACTCGACAAGGGAGTGAACTATGCTCTGGCGGTGCATAACGACCTTTACGTTGTCCGCACTAACTTCGAATAGGCGCATAGCTTCAATCACTTCAAGTCCCTTATTAAAGAGCGTCGCTGAATCTATTGTCACCTTTTTGCCCATATTCCATACGGGGTGGCGCAGTGCGTCCTCTGCTTTTACGGATGAGAGCTTGTCTATTGGCATATCGCGTAAGGCTCCGCCGCTTGCGGTGAGAACAAGATTTTTGACCTGCTTTTTCTCCTCACCCTTCAAGCAACAGAATATTGCGGAATGCTCGGTGTCAAGCGGAATAATTTTGCCGCCGAACTTCTTTTCGAGCATCTTCAAGTGTCTGCCCGCGCAAACGATAGTTTCCTTATTGGCAATTGCAAGCGTACCGCCGCGCGACAGTACCGCGACTGCCGCCCAAAGTCCCGCAATTCCGCTGACTGCAAGTACGACTATATCTACGGGAATTTTTGCAAGCTCTTCCAACGATGAAAGGCACTTTGTGTATTTGGTTTCTTCTAAAAAATCAAATACGCTTGACTGTACTTCAACCGCGCCGTCGGGATAGTAATAAAAAGACGGATTGTACTTATCCAACTGCTCGCGCAGTAGCTGTTGATTTTTGTATGCTGAAAGCCCCACAACCTTATATTGGTGCGGATGCTTCGATATGACGTCCAGTACCTGTCTTCCAACAGAGCCTGTACTACCCAAAATAGTAATAGTTTTCATATTCACACTCTTTTGCGCAAAGCGGTTGCAATGCGACGGAGTTATTGTCGTCTAATTGCCAATTTCAATGGCAGTCTTGAATACTTCAATTCGTCTGAATTATGCCACTAAGGCTGTATAGAGCTTGGTGACATAATTACTTAAAAGCCGTATATGCAGGTGAACGCAACAAGCAGTATGACAAGACAGTACATCGCGCTGTCAATTCTATCCATAAAGCCGCCGTGTCCGGGGAATATCTTGCCGTAGTCCTTTATGCCAATAGCGCGCTTTATCGCAGATGCCGACAAATCGCCAATCTCGGCAACAACTCCGCAAATAAGCCCTATCGCAAGATATATCAGCGCACTCTTCCACATCCAGCCGCCGTCTGCGTGAGATATAAACGGCATATATCCGCACTTGCTTACAAAGCTCGGCGCGAGATTGCCAACGTACTCGAATATCACCCAGAACAGCACTGCAATTACCATTCCGCCTACAAGACCGCCGATTGCACCCGAAATAGTCTTTTTGGGGCTAATCGTCGGGCAAAGCTTTTTGCCGCCAATCGTCTTGCCTACGAAAAACGCGAACATATCGCTTCCGATTATCGGAACGAGTACGGCAAACAGCACGGCGAAAAATGCACTGTACTTAAAGCTTACTATCCACGCGACGGACAAAAACAGCATTGGATATATCAATACGAATATATTTGCAAACAGACTGCTAAGCCTGCTCTTGCCGATACTCTCTGTTGCAACACCTTCGCAAGCAGTATTTGCATTCGTATCAGAATTTAAGCTCTCTTTTACGTCGCTACAATTATCGTTGCTTTCGGTTGAGCCGCATTGCGCCGTTTCACTTGCGCACTTCTTTTTGCAAATAGCGGGCTTAAACGTGAATATGCAAAGGCAAGACATTACGACAATCAACAAGACGAAAAGCAAGCCCTGTATTCCTGCGCTCACGCTCGTGTTTCCGACTCCACCGACGAAATATTGCATCAGATAGAAGGTCGGATATGCACACACGAGCATAAATATCATCGGCGCAAGATACATCTCAAAGCCTGCTTCCTTCAAGCATTTACGCATTTCGTATGCCGCA
>CAMWIB010000215.1 GCA_947174215.1 uncultured Clostridia bacterium | reverse complement strand
ATACGATATGTAGAGTTGTCTCGTGGGCTGGGAGATGTGTATAAGAGAAATATCTCGGCAGGGTAAAGAAGCTGTATCTTTCTATCTTGGCTTGCACGGTTACGGTTGGACTCATCGCAACTATAATTTTTGAGGCGGCACCCGATGCGGTAGCGAGTATTTTCGGCAAGCCGACCAATATTCCGAACCCCGACGACTATTGGGACTTCGCTCGAAAAACGTTCCGCATATTCCTTGCGCTTATCACCGTGACTTGCACGATAAAAGCGTCGTCTATCTTCTTCCAAGCGGTTGGCAAGCCCGTATTTGCGGTGCTTACTTCGCTTATAAGAGATTTGGTTTGCTTCGTTCCGCTCGTCTGCGTACTTCCGCTGTTCTACGGCATAGACGGAGTTCTTGCCGCGGCACCTATATCCGACGCTATTGCAATACTCGTCACGGTCGCAATGACGGTAGTATACTTTGTGGATTTGAATAAAAATGAAAAAGCATTGAAAATGAATTTATCTGTTGACTCATTAGAAGAAGGCGACGATGATTCGCAAAATGAATCATTGGATAGCGGTGAAGAGAATGCTTCCGTTGAGGTCAATTCATTGTAATGGTTTGGAGAGGATATAGAGTGTGCCTCTTGAAATTAAAAGTAAAAACGCAAGCGACTTGCTTGCGTTTTGCTTTTTATAATGATAATTTTGCCGCATATAAATTGCTATGATAATTGATGCGCAAATCAAATTACTTGCATTACGAAGAACTTCAAGTAATCGGTTTCGTCGGCGCAGAGTAGCGATGGATGGTCGGGTGCCTGACACTTTATTTCGAGAGTGCGCACCGTTCTGCCGCTTTCCTTTGCGGCTTCTGCAAGCATCTTTTCAAATAGCGTACGCGTCATATAGTGCGAGCAAGAAGAGGATATGAGGAAGCCGCCGCACTTTACGAGCTTCATACCAAGTATATTCACGTCCTTATAGCCTCTGTACGCGTCCTTGACTTCTGCCGCGCTCTTACAGAAGGCGGGAGGGTCGAGGATAACCGTATCAAAGCGTTTGTTCTCCGACTTGAACTTGCGAAGAATCTCAAATACGTCGCCGCATAGCGTGCTTATATTTTCAAAGTCATTTAGTGCGGCGTTTTCATTTACACTGTCGAGTGCGGGCTGAGATATGTCAACCGCCGTAACACTGTCAGCGGTAAGCGCGGCGTTCAGAGAGAATCCGCCGCTATTTGAGAAACAATCGAGAACTTCGCCTTTTGCGTACCTACGGGAAGCAAGGCGGTTTTCCTTCTGGTCGAGGAAATAGCCCGTCTTTTGTCCGTGCTTCACATCAACAGCGAGTTTTATGCCATTCTCGTTGATGATAACTTTATCAGGTACTTCGCCGTACAGAGTGCCTGAGGTTAGCGGAAGTCCTTCCTTAGTGCGAACGGCTGAGTCACTGCGCTCGTATATCCCGTGAGGGTTGAAAAGCTTTACAAGGCTGTCAACGATAGTTTGCTTTCTCATATCCATTCCGAGAGAGAGGAATTGAGCAACGAGTACGTCGTCATATTTATCAACGATGAGCGCGGGCAGATTGTCGGCTTCGGCGAAAACTACGCGATAGCAGTTGTCATAGCCAAGCGTACGGCGCAAGTCGTTTGCGCTCGATATGCGTTCAAGGAAGAGCGATTGCTCGCTTGAAGAGTCAAGCTTTTCGTCGCGTATGAATATGCGCACGAGAATTTTAGAGAGGTGATTGATATAGCCCTTGCCGACAAATTTGCCGTCAAACGAGCGTACCTCCGCAAGTGAACCGTTCTTGTCCTTGCCCTCTATACGCGCGACCTCGTTGGCATAAACCCAACTGTGTCCTTGCAAAATTCTGCGTTCCTCGCCCTTTTTGAGATATACCGTGTATGGCATAATCGCACCGCCTTCGTTGATGAAAATATTATAGCGTGCTATGACATAAAACGCAACGGTCTGCGTGCAAAACGCTATGACATAAAGAAGAATCGTATTGAGGTTTGGCGAGGCAAAATTAATTTTCAATCTTGACTGTTTTGCGTGAGTGACGGATAATATATATAGGATAGAGCGAGGCTTTATTCTAAGAGGAGGGAGCTATGAACACTATCGTAACCATATCAAGGCAGTTTGGAAGCGGCGGTAGACTTATCGGAAAACTACTTGCCAAAAAGCTAAATATCCCTTTTTACGACAAGGAGATTATAGAGCAAGCGGCAGAGAATAGCGGTCTTGCAAAGGGGTTCATAAAGGAAAACGAGCAGAAGCGTAAGGGCTTTGCTTCCTACCCAGTACCTGTTTCCGCTTGGGGCGGCGTGTCGTACGTAGGTTTTGACAACCTCGAATCAAAGATATATGCCGCTGAGGCTTCGGCTATTGAAGGCTTTGCAAAGGGCGGCGCGTGCGTGATAGTAGGGCGTTGCGCCGACTACGTGCTTAAAGACGATTTTAAGTGCCTCAATATTTACGTGTACGCGGATATGGAAAGCAGAATCAAGAGAGTCATAGAAGTCTATCAGTCCGCGACCGATAAGCGTAAGGCGCAAAAGCTGATACGCGAAACAGACAGGCTACGCGCACGGCACTATCGCTACTATACGGAATCCGATTGGGGTAGCGCTGAAAACTATCATCTCTGTATAGAC
>CAMWIB010000214.1 GCA_947174215.1 uncultured Clostridia bacterium | reverse complement strand
GTTTATGGATAAATTGGAGAGAATGAAACAGCTTGTAGACACCTTGAACGAGTGGGCAAGGCTGTACTATGAAGAGGATGCTCCCGTAGTTGCAGACGCGGAGTACGATAAGCTTTACGACGAATTGCGTAAGCTTGAAGCAGAACAAGGCTTTTCTCTCAAAAACAGTCCTACGCACAGAGTCGGCGGTGCGCCGCAGAAAAAGTTTGAGCAGTCAAAGCATCTGAACAGGCTTTACAGCCTTGATAAATGCCAGTCATTCGGAGAATTCGAGGAGTGGTGTTCGCGTATCGCAAAAGCGGTTGGATATCTGCCGCCGCTAACCTGTGAGTATAAGTTCGACGGACTTACACTCAACCTTCTGTATGAAAACGGCAAGCTTGTAAAAGCTACGACGAGAGGTGACGGTGTAGTCGGAGAAGTCGTTACCGCGCAGGCGCTTACGATAAAAAAATTGCCAAGACAGATAAGCTTCAAGGGTAGAATCGAGATTCAGGGCGAGGGCATACTGCGCCTTAGCAGTCTTGCAAGATACAATGCGACTGCAAGTGAGCCGCTCAAAAACGCAAGAAACGGCGCGGCGGGCGCAATACGAAACCTTGACCCGTCCGTAACCGCGCAAAGAGATTTGTCCTTTATGGCGTACAATATAGGATATAGTGAAAAGAGCTTTGAATCGCAATCAGAGATGAGAGAGTTTCTTGTAAACGAGGGCTTTGAGGTTGAGGGGGCATTCGATATCGCGGACGGAACAACGGCGGCAGAGAGGTTTGCAAACGCTACGGAAGAGGCAAGACCTGATTTGGATTATCTTATAGACGGAGTTGTGTTTAAGGTAAATTCCGTAAAGCTACGCGATGAGATTGGATTTACGGAAAAATTCCCGAAGTGGGCTGTGGCGTACAAGTTTAAGGCGGATGAGATGACTACGCGCCTGAACGACGTCGTATGGCAGGTGTCGCGCAGTGCGAAGCTCAATCCTATCGCATTGCTTGAACCTGTGGACATAGGAGGCGTAACGGTTGCGCGCGCTACGCTCAACAACTTCGGTGACATAGTCAAAAAGAAGGTGCGTATCGGCGACAGAGTTTTTATTCGCCGCAGTAACGACGTCATTCCCGAGATTACGGGCGTAGCTACCTTTGAAGAGGGGGCAAGAGCGGTTGAAAAGCCAACTGTATGTCCGGTATGCGGTGCGCCCGTGAAAGAGGTCGGCGCGTTTTTGTATTGTACGGGTGACGAGTGTGCGCCGCAGGCGGTGTCTAAGCTCGACCATTTTGCGTCTAAGGACGCAATGGATATAGACGGCTTTTCGGAAAAGACGGCAGAGCAGTTTTACAATGAAATAGGCTTAAAGGACGCCGTGGGACTGCTCAATCTGACTACGTTCGATTTATACGGCCTTGACGGCTTCGGCGATAAGAAAATAAGTAATTTGCTCAGTGCAATAGACAATGCAAAACATACGACTCTTGATAGGTTTTTGTTTGCGCTCGGCATTGATGGAATAGGCAAGAAAACTGCAAAAGACCTCGTTAGATGCTTCAAAACGCTTGAAAATTTGAAGGTGGCAAGCGTTGAAGAATTAAGCGGTGTTGACGGAATCGGCGGCATACTTGCAAACAACGTTTATGAGTTTTTCCATAATGACAAGAATGTCGAATTTGTTGATAAGCTCCTTGCAAGCGGAATAGTTTTTGAGGAGAACGAGCAGAAGAGCGGCGTGTTTGAGGGTATGCGCGTCGTGCTTACAGGCTCGCTTCCAACCTATAAGAGAGGGGAAGCAACCGCGCTTATTGAAAACAACGGCGGAGAGGTTGCGGCTTCCGTGTCAAAGACTGTGAATCTCGTACTCGCGGGCGAAGACGCAGGCTCTAAGCTTGAAAAGGCGCAGAAGCTTGGCATAAAAATTATTGATGAAAACGAGTTCAAGCGAATGCTTGGTATAGAGTAATCTTTCAAAAAACTAGTGTACTTTCAAATTTGTGAGTGTGATTTCAAAAATTGAGATAGACCTGCATAGCAATAAGCTCACTTTCAAAAAGTTTCAAGTAGTCGCACGAAAAATATAGGCGACTTTTCGAAAATTCAAGTTTAATCGTCAAATATGCAAATTATTATTGCCGCAAACTGTTGTTTTGCGGCTATATTTATGTTATAATAGCTAAAATAAATTTAGTAGGTGCGCGCGTATGGACAGTATGACGGGCTACGGAAAGGGCGTCGCTAAGGACGGCGGCAAAACCATAACCGTAGAAATTAAGACGGTTAATCACAGATATTTGGACTGGGGCATAAAAATGCCGCGCAATTTTCTCTTTCTTGACGACCTTGTAAAGAAGACTGTCGGTGCGGCTATTTCAAGAGGTCACGTAGACTTGTTTCTGACCTACGAGCAGGACTCTGTGAGCGAGGGCGCGTACACGGTTGATTTCGACCTTGCGGACAGCTACGTTAAGGCTGTCGAACAGCTTCAAGGCAAGGTTTCCCTTAATAATGATTTCACATTGACGTCGCTTTTGCGCGTTTCGGATATAATAAAAAGAGAGCATCCCGTTGAAGATGAGGATTTGCTCAAACGCCTTACGGAAGAGGCTGTTGCGGTGGCTCTTGAAAACTTGAAGTCTATGCGCATACGCGAGGGCGAGTCCTTGAAGGCGGATATAGCTTCTAAGCTTGATTGCATAG
>CAMWIB010000213.1 GCA_947174215.1 uncultured Clostridia bacterium | reverse complement strand
GTATTATACTTTTGAAAGAATGATATTACCCAATTTTTACAATAATCAGTACCTTTATCTTTATAAATTGCCGCTATAATTGCCTCAATATAAACATCGTGAGACGAATGATAGACCATATTATCTAACGGCGCCTCCTCATAAAAATATAAATCATTATACGCATATCTAATTATTCCACTCTTCACGCATAAATCATATAATGTGACATTATCTTCAATCTGCTGTTTATTCTCCGTGATATCCCCCTTATCACAGCCTCTATCGAAAAAGTACTCTGCTATTATAAATCTAAGTATTGCATCACCTAATGTGGCATAACTATCGTTTGTGTAATTCTTTCTATTTCTGCCGTCGCCATCTTTATGGATAATTTGACAATGCATCGCATTTGAAAGATGTGAAATATCATAATATTCATAATCAATCAATGCCGCTAATTCTTTCATTTTTCGCGTTATATATTCTTTATTCATTTGTTCCCCCTGCTATTGTATGCACATATATAAAACAAAAATCAAAGTTCCATTTCCCGCGAGAACACTACATATAAAGTGCTTAGCTCACCATTAGATGAAATAATTTAACGACTACTTACTTATATGCCACAAATCGAGCGACATCGCCGAAAGGTTTGTAAAGCTGCCGCTTAGACGGAATGCCAAAACGAAATCGCAGGTTTGCATCATAATCGTATAAAGATTGCCGTTGGGGGAGGCGTAGATAAGTCCACTGCCATAATCAATATAGCGAATACCCTGCGAGCTTCCGAGCGTGGTTTGCCTGCCGTGCCAATACGTTCCCGCCTTTGGGTCAATACTGCCGAAATATGTTTCAGAAGGCGTTTCGGCATATTCAATCTCTTTGAATGAGATAGACATTTTACCGAACTCGGCGTTGCGCACGATTCCGTCCTTAACGGTTGCGGAAAACTCTGTCAAATCCTTATATCCTATTTCAGTCGCTTGATTTATCACTGCCGTTGGATTGAGGCTATCCGCAAGTTTTTTGTAGACAGCCGCTGTCAGATTCTGCTTTGTATGCGCGGTGGTTTCCTCATAATTATCGATAAAATCGAGAATACCATCATCGTATGAGTCTAATTCGGGATTGCGATATAGCGTATCAAGGAACATCAAGTCCGTTTCGGAAAGGAAATGATAGCCGCTTACCGTATAGCTCTGCATAACGGTTGCCTTGGTTGCCTTAGCGTTTTTATAGGCATCACCCGCGCCAAGCAGGTGCATAAGCTCGTGCTTGAACGTAGTCATAAAATAGCTTCCGTTATTAAGCACTTCGGTCTTGATTGTAATACCGAAATTGCCGAGCGAGGTAAAGTTATCGTAGTATTCAACGTGTGCCAAGCCGAAAACCTGACTTGTTTCCGTTACGGCAAGCTTATCAGAAACCGACATTCTAACCGAGTATTTTTTTGCAAAGTCGGCATCTGTCGGAGAATAGTTTATCGCAAATTTGTAATTTGGGTTAATTACGGAAAAGACCTCGTTGAACTCGGCTATGCTATCCTCCAAAATCATTCTCGTGTAAGGTCCAACCTTATACGTCATATTGAGCGTTATGGTTTCACCCTGCGGACAAGGCATACGTGCAATCCTTCCGTTCTGCAACAAAAATACTTTTTCCGCGCCTCCGTAAATAGTATTGAGCTTTTCAAGCGCACCGTCCGCGCTCGGCAAAGTGAAGTTTTCCGCCCACACCGCATCTTCGTAGCGACCGTTTACTACACCATCTGACGGAATAACGAAATACGGCTCGTCAAGTGACGGTTCGTTTGCCGACGGCCTGATTTCAGGTGGCAAATTCTCGGACGGCTTATTATCAGACGATTCGCTACCCGACGTGTCATTTCCAGACGGCTCATACGATGAGCCATCAGGCGGAACACTGTCCTTCGATGACGCCACGTCGCAGGCAACGCACACAAAAGACAGCACGGCAATAAGCATAGCCAGTACTATCCACTTGCTTATATTTATCAACTTTCTATTTTTCATATTGCTACACTCCATTTAGCCATTAACAAAAAATTGCAATGCTACTTACTTATAGAATAATTATATACATTGCTTTTCAAATGTCAAATATGTGATTTATCCCAAAATAGCACTGTTTACTGATTGTTCTTAGCTGTGTTTATGGAAGAGATGAGCATTTTTTTTATTTCTATACACTCATCTAATATTGTTTTATCAGCGCAATATCCGCTCTCAATAAGCAACTCAATCCAATACTCACTTTCAGAACATTCTTTAAGTGCTATTTGCAATTTAGAGATAAAATCTGCTTTACTTTGAGCAAAAAATGCTTCACGGATATTGGCACCTATACTTGTACCACTTCTGACAAGCTGATTTGTCAATATTGATTCTTTTTTATCAGTCTTTATCTGATTGCATATTTTGATTATTTGTAGCGCAAATTGTTTCGATTTGTATATCAACGGACTGTCTTTCACTGTAATACCTCAATTATCAATATAACATACTTCTTCACTTTTCACTATTACTTTTTACTTCCAAAATCGACAAATTTGATATATTAGTGAAGAGTTAAAAGTTAAGAGTGAATAAGTAAAATCGACAAACCGCTTACGCAATTTGTCGATTTTGGTGGGCAGGGGTGGATTCGAACCACCGAAGTCGTTGACGGCAGATTTACAGTCTGCTCCCTTT
>CAMWIB010000212.1 GCA_947174215.1 uncultured Clostridia bacterium | reverse complement strand
GTTTTTGTCAATGAATTTACATAGTTAGAGCAAAGAGTTAAAAGTGATTAGCATATACCTTGAATGATAAGCCATAGCTTCATAAGCAGTTTATGCGGAAGTAGCTTGGACGAGATATGAGCAAGCTTTATGACAATTCCGTACACACTCATATCCTTGTTTTTTCTGGCATCATTTAATGCTTTTCTTGCAACTACGTACGGCTCAACGATAAACGGAAATTTGGTTATAGTTTTGCGAGCGTTTGTTGTTGCGCGTTCTATTAGCCGCGTATTCATCCATCCGGGGCATACGGCGGTTGCACAAATGCGCTTGTCTTTAAGTTCTACGTTCAATGCGCGCGTATAGCTCAACACAAACGCCTTGGTTGCGCTGTATACGTTTTGATACGGCACAGGTTGAAACGCCGCCTGCGACGCCATATTTATTATATGCGCACCGCGTGGCATAAACGGTATACATATGAGTGTAAGTGCAACCAACGCGCTTACGTTCAAGTCAATCATATTTACCGTCGTTTGCCGTGATATGGCAGAGTAGTCGCCAAATTTCGCAAATCCCGCGCAGTTTATAAGATAGGGTATATCCGCATCTTCATCAACTATGAGTCTTTCAAGAAGGGAGATATTATTTCTATCCGTCAGGTCCATAGAGAAAGTGCGCACCTTATCTCCAATGCTGTCATGCAATTTGATAAGTCTATCCTCGTCCTGCGCTATTGCCCAAATTTCGTCAATGCTCCTATCGTTTGCGAGTAGAAAAGCAAATTCCTTGCCTATACCGCTGTTTGCGCCCGTAATTACCGCTATCCGTTTCTTTTCCATACAGATAGTTTGTGCCAATGTTAAAACTTTACACAAGGCATAACAACAAAAGATGATAATAAAATTTATCGACTAAATTAAACAACACCTCCAAACGTATGAAAATCATTTGAAGGTGTCGAATAATTATTAAACTATGTTTTTAGTAGATTATTGTCGTTTATAAGATATTATATCAGCCTGCGGGCGTGTAGTATTTGCCAATCCAAACGCCGTGACCGTCCGTCTGCGGACCGAGCATTCCGAGACTTCCTGCGATTATGAGAAGCAGTATGACGACGGCAAGTATGATACCAAGCCCGATGAACTGCCATTTGCGAGGCAGGTCGTGTATACATACCGCAGAGAAGAAGAACGGGCAGTAGCCGATAAGGAAGAGTACGATTGGCATACTTGGTTGCCACCAGTCTTTTTCCCAAGTGAGTACGCCGCACTTGTTGAGCAGAATCTCAATTATGACGGCAAGCACAGCGCCTACGACGGCAGGAATAACTCTGCCAAGCACGGCTTTGAGCTTCAACTGTCTTTCGCTTTCAGTAAGGTTCTTATATGCCACATTGGCTTTATAGTACATATTGTTCGTATCGCTAAGCCAATCTCTATTTCCGTCAAAGAAGCGTTCGCCTTCGTGACCTGTCGTGGTTTTGAGTAGCTTGCAGGTGAAAAGACCGAGTATGAAGAACATAAACGAGATTTCTATGTTGTAGCCGACCATAATCTGCAAAGCGGAGTCGCCAAGCGCAGTCGTACCCCATACGGGTTGACCCGTCGTAGCGTAGACCATAGCGTTCCACGTTTCGTTGAAAACGTCCATAAGCCAGAACGCCGCCGCGCCGAGTACCACGCTGTAATTCTTGTGCTTCCACTCGTTGAAGATGATGTAGAGCGTTATGACGAAGATTGGTATAAGATACCATTTCATCTTGCTTGGGTCCTGCATAGCCTGTTCTAATTGGTAAGGCGTAGTAGTCCCCGGAGCTTTTGCCGATAAAATTGAAAATAGCATAAAACTTCCTCCTTATATATTTAATTGTAGTTTATAAGTATAAACGTTGTCAATATTCAAATTCGCAGGAAATCAGCAAATATTCTATTCATATATGTTGTTTTATAAATCTGACGTCTTGTCAAAACTATACGTATGGATAGGCTTTTCGTGGCAAATATAGAGGATAAGGAAGTGCTTAACAAATTCTATACTGACACGGAAGTTGTGCGTGATACGCCGCCATGCAGTGCAAAAAACGAGGTTACAGAGGCAAAATCTCTTAAACAGTAATTTGCACTTGATAAGTAACTACATTCTGCAAGATATAAGCAAGAGGATAGACGTATGATTGACAGAATCGAATATCAAAACTACGTTAGCGACAATCAACCCAAGTCGCCGATGGTGAGAACGCTGATAGCCGCGTTTATTGTCGGCGGCATAATTTGCTGTATAGGCGAAGCAATAGGCGACATAGTCAAGCTGAGATATAAGGAAATGAGCGAGAAAGACGTGGCTACGTGGGAGAGTTGCATAATGATTTTCCTTGGAAGCTTGTTTACCGCATTAGGACTTTATGACAAGCTCGGTCATTACGCGGGCGGTGGCTCGATAATTCCTATTACCGGCTTTGCGAACTCAGTCACGTCGCCTGCAATGGAGTACAACCGCGAGGGCGTATTCTTTGGCGTGTGTGCAAAGATGTTTGTAATAGCAGGTCCTATCATCGTCTTTGGCGTGACTGCAAGCTTTTTAGTCGGCTTTATAGGGTATTTTGTAGTGTAATAATTGTTTACAATGAATGCTTGTTTGGATGTGAACACGACGAGCAGTCGTTCAAGGGACTACACCGCGCGTGCAGGGCGCGCGCCAAGTGAGTGCCGAGCCAAGCGATACAGTACA
>CAMWIB010000211.1 GCA_947174215.1 uncultured Clostridia bacterium | reverse complement strand
GCGAAGAGGCTTTACAACAATGATAATTTCAGCTTCCGCTATATCGAGGGCGAGTCGATTCTTTTCTCCCTTGACCTTGCGGGCATAAGCGCGTCGTCGGGTTCTGCGTGTTCGTCAGGTTCGCTTGAACCGTCAAGGACGCTACTTTCAATCGGTGTTCCAATCGGAACGGCGCACGGCTCGATACGCTTCACGTTCGGCAAACACAATACGGTGGAAGAGGTTGACTACACCGTTGACGAGCTTGTAAAGACGGTAAAGAAGCTTCGTGAAATGTCACCGCTTTACAAGAAGAAGTAAGCGAAGTCAGAATTTTGAAAATGATATAAAAGTTGTATGCGTTAAACGCAAAGGAGAAAGTATGTACAACGAAAAGGTTATGGAAGTATTCAGAAATCCGCAACACATGGGTGAGGTTGAAAACTACAATGCAATCGGCACGGTAGGTAACGAAACCTGCGGAGATATAATGCAGATAACGATGCGCATAAACGAGCAGGGCATTATCGAGGACGCGAAGTTCAAGACTTTCGGCTGTGCGGCGGCAGTTGCTACAAGCTCAACGGCAACGGGAATGATAATCGGTAAGTCTATCGATGAAGCGCTCAAACTTACGAACAAGCAGGTTGTGACGGAGCTTGAAGGTTTGCCGCCTCAGAAGATGCACTGTTCCGTTCTTGCAGAGGACGCGATTCGCGCGGCAATAGGCGACTATCAAAGTCGCTTGGGCAAATAAGCTTTATTATAAAGCAGCATTTAATTTGATAAATAAATCTGCTCAAATGCAGATTTATTTTTTGATTATTAAGTACACGATAAGTGTATTTAATTTGAAATATCAAATTTATTGGCATTACGTTTGATTCAAAAATTGCGATAGCCACAAAATCTTTACCGAAGATTCATAGACAATTTACAGTAATAATGGTCAGTATTAAGATTTCAGAGGAGCAGTATTGCTGCGCGAAAATAATACTAAAACACAAATCGTGTACAATAAGCAATAATGCTTGGTACACGATTTGTGTTATTAGAGGACTAATGAACTTAGATTACGAATTACATCAAAACGTCTTCTATTTTGTTCACAAGGGCGCGTTTTGCTTTTTTGATGGAATTGTGTGACGTACTGCAATAGAGTGCGGTAGCAGTGACTATTCCAAGCATAGTGCCAAAAATAAGTGAATTTTTCATGGTATTGCCTCCTGTATTTATTGTGTGCGATAAGCCCTCGCATATGCGTGGCAAAAAATGGATATAAGCTGTATATGCTTGCAAGCAGATAGTTGGCAATCAATATGATTATCACAAAGGTGGAACCTTAATGAAAATAAACGTGGCGGTAATGAGTGGTTATTTGCAAATAAGATTTGAAGTTGAATATAAAAAAAGGCACTCATACGAGTGCCTTCGAATCGGTCTGATGGGGAGGATAATATAAAAATGACCGATTCATATATTCACACAAAAGTGTAAATATCAATGTATTATGTTTTGGCCGTTTGCTCAATAAAGTCGTTGCAACTTGATTACTCGAACGTGCAGTTTATCGTAAGATTCTTGCCGGTCGTGTTGTTTGCCGCAAGCTTAGCCCGGTCGATAAACGAGTGTACGGTTGAGGCGGAGAGGGCAAAGCCCATATTGTCGATATCCTCGCTTGCGAGCTTGCTTTCAACGCCTCCAAGCACGATGCCTCTGCTGTTGAGCATAGGACCGCCCGAGTTTCCGCTGTTGACTGCGGCGTCCGTCATAATAAACGTACCCGCGCCCCAGCTTGCAATCTTGATTCCCACTTGCGAGATAGTGCCTGACGTTATCGTATTGGTTTCGCCTACGCCTTCGGGATTGCCGATAAGCGCGATAGGAGTTCCGCGGTTTATGGCGTTATCGCTTGAAGCGAGCCTGAGAGAAGGGTGCGCCTCGTTTGAGGGTTGAGTGCCTACTATTCGAAGAATAGCAAGGTCTGCTTGGTCGTTCTCTGCGGAAAGGTTGTCGTCGTTATACGAGCCGTATGCAATTATTTCCGTTCTGTAATAGTTTTCGTCGCCTTCGAATACGCAAATAATCGTGCCGAAGCTCGCCCATTTATAGGTATATTTCGTGCTACCGCCCCACCAGCCACCGCCGATTCCGCCCGTTGCGGTTGTGACGACGTGTCTTACGCAGTGAGCGTTCGTGAGAAGATAGCGACCGTTCGTGCCGTCATAGTCGGTTATAAGAAATGCGGTTGCAAGTCCCGCGGGCTTAGCCGTAGAAGGATTTGCATTGGCGCTTTCAAACATATAGAGTCTTGCGACGCTACCTGCCATACTGTTTGCAACCTCGCCTACGGTGTTCTTTATAGCGTTTATAGCTTCCTTTGTTGCGGTTTCCGTCACATCGGATACGATATCCGTATTTGCAAGGGAATCGGAGATTGCCTGTTCATACTGTGCGCGCATTTGTTCGCTAATTGACGCGGCGTAGTCGCGCGCTATTTTATCCTTCATAGAAGCAAGTACAATCACGTTTACGACGACAACGATACACATTATAAAAGCCACTATAACGCTAACCGCTATAATGATATTGCTTTTAGAGCCGTTATGCTTAGGCTCGGGCGCGTGGTAAATAGGGTGGCGCTCGGGCGAGGGCTGGCGCTGGTCGTCAAAAAAGTTGTTGAAATCATCCATAAAGTATTATCCTGTCTTTTAAAATTGAATATTATTTCCTTATAATT
>CAMWIB010000210.1 GCA_947174215.1 uncultured Clostridia bacterium | reverse complement strand
CTGTACTCGTTCAGCAAATCTTCAAGCAGCACGCTGTTGCCAAGCGACTTACTCATCTTCTGACCGTTGACCTTGATGAGTCCGTTGTGTATCCAATACTTTGCAAACTGCTTGCCCGTGAGCGCTTCGCTTTGAGCAATCTCGTTTTCGTGGTGCGGGAAAATCAAATCTCTGCCGCCGCCGTGAATGTCAATCTGCTCGCCGAAAGCCGCGCGGTTCATTGCCGAACACTCTATATGCCAACCCGGCCTTCCTTTGCCCCAAGGGGATTCCCAGAACACCTCTCCTTCTTTTGCGGACTTCCAAAGCGCGAAGTCAAGCGGATTGCGCTTGTTCTCCTCGTTCTCTATACGCACACTCTCGTATGCGTCTTCAAGCTTTCTGCCGCTCAGCTTACCGTATGACTTGAAGCTCTCAACCGCAAAATACACGTCGCCGCGCTCCGTCGCATAGGCGTGACCGCTGTCAATCAACTGCTGTACGAAGTCGATAATGTTGTCAATATTCTCCGAGGCTTTGAGCCAGATATTGGGGTCGTCCACCTCGAAGCGGCGCATAAGTGCGTCTATACGCTTTATCATCATCTGCGCGTATTCGAGCGCGGGTATGCCCGTTTCGTGAGAACGCGCAATAATCTTGTCGTCAACGTCAGTGTAGTTGCGAGCATATGTAACCGCATAACCCGACTTTTCGAGATACTTGCGTATTATGTCATAAATAAGCGCCTGATACGCGTGTCCGATATGCGCGTCGCCCGACACCGTAATGCCGCACGCGTACATCTTGACGGCGTTCCCTTCAAGCGGAACAAACTCCTCTTTTCTGCCGCTTAGCGTATTGTAAATCTTCATAACCAATGCTCCTCCCCCACTTCGCACACTTCGTGTGTTTGTTGTTTACTGTCGCACACTTCGTGTGTTTGATAATTTCCGTCGTTTCTTATTTTACAATTATTGCTCATCGCAACAGAGGCAAATCAACCATCTTTTACGCGCTCGCCGTTCTGCCTTACTATGCGACCGGGTACACCAACAACGGTTGAGTGTGGCGGAACGTCTTTCAGCACCACGCTACCCGCACCAATCTTACTTCCCTCGCCTATACACACTGGTCCAAGCACCTTAGCGCCTGCCGACACCATTACGCCGTTCTCAATCGTGGGATGGCGCTTGCCGACGTCCTTACCCGTACCGCCGAGGGTAACGCCCTGATACATAACGACGTCGTTGCCAATCTCCGTCGTTTCGCCGATGACTACGCCGACGCCGTGGTCGATGAACACGCGTACGCCTATCTCTGCCGCAGGGTGAATATCCACACCCGTGCGCACCTTCGCACGATAGGATATGTAAAGCGCAACGCCTTTCAGTCCATGCTGCCATAGGCGATGCGCATATCTATACGCACATAGAGCCTTATACCCGCTATACGTGCGTTTTACGATTCTCCGCGAAAACGCGGCAGGGTCGGTTTCCATTATCTTGTCAAGGTCAAGCCTTTTTTGCGCCCTAATCTTCATTTACTCTATTACCCCGTTTTACGGACGTTGCCGCCGAAGCGATTAAGTCTTATCGTCCTCGGACGGAATATTTCCATTATCCGCGTTTTGCGCGTTTTCTTCGCTATGTGCGTTATCGGCATTATTTACGCTTTCTTCATTATCTGCGCCGTTTGCATTTTCAAAAGTTTCGTCAGAACTCTCGGTTTTTTCATCGTTTTCGTTATCTTTAACTTCCTGTTCTGCGAAATTATCCGCTTTTTTCTTTCTTGCAAACCAACCGCCAGATTGCTCCGTAGGGGCGCTTTGAACGTCGGCTTTAAGCTCCATTCTGTTTATCTTTGAGGAGAAAAGTCCGTCCTTATCTTCACTCTCTTCACCGAACAGTGCGTCTATCTCGTCCTCGTAAATGGTTTCCTTCTCGTAAAGAGCCTTCACCATTTCGTCCATAATACTGCGATTTTCTTTGAGTATATCGAGTGCGACCTTATATTGTGCGTCAAGTATGCGCTTGACTTCCTCGTCTATCTTAGCCGCGACCTCGTCGCTGTAATTGAGCTGAGTCTGATAATCTCTGCCGAGGAACACTTCCTCGCTTGCGCCGAGGTACATATTGCCGAGCGTATCGGACATACCCCATTCCGTCACCATCTTACGCGCAAGCTTTGAAGCGCGCTGTATATCGTTTGACGCACCTGTTGAGATATCCTTTATGACAATCTCCTCTGCGGCTCTACCTGCAAGCAACATAGCGATGTTGTCAAGAAGCTTGCCCTTAGTCATATGATTGTCGTCCGTTTCCGGCAACGTTATCGTATATCCCGCCGCCATACCGCGAGGAATAATGCTGACCTCGTGTACGCTGTCGCAGTGCTTCATAAGCTTTGCAACGATGGCGTGACCGCTTTCATGATATGCAGTAATTCTCTTATCTGTTTCCGTAACGAGTCTACTGCGCTTTGCGGGACCCGCCATAACCTTGTTTATAGCCTCGCTTACGTCCTTCATAGCTATAAGCTTACGGTCGTCGCGCGCGGCGAGAATCGCGGCTTCGTTGAGGATATTCTCGATATCCGCACCCGTAAAGCCTGCGGTGAGTCTTGCAAGACTCTTGAAGTTTACGTTAGATTCAAGAGGTTTGTTTCTTGAATGAACCTTGAATATCTCCTCTCTGCCCTTGACGTCGGGAACGTTGACGTAAATTTGTCTGTCGAATCTGCC
>CAMWIB010000209.1 GCA_947174215.1 uncultured Clostridia bacterium | reverse complement strand
ATACTTACAATTTATTTTAAGACTTTGTTCAAAAATTCTTTCAGGCGCGGATGCTTTGGATTCTCAAAGAACTCGTCGGGGGCGGCGCTCTCCAAAATCTTACCCTGCGCCATAAACAGAATACGCGTACCGACCTCGCGGGCAAACGACATCTCGTGCGTGACGATAACCATAGTCATACCCTCGTCGGCAACCTGCTTAATGAGGTCGAGAACCTCGCCGACCATCTCGGGGTCAAGCGCGGAAGTAGGCTCGTCAAAAAGCATAACCTTCGGGCGCATTGCAAGCGAACGCACGATTGCCACGCGTTGCTTCTGTCCGCCGCTCAGATTTGACGGATATACGTCCGCCTTTTCAAGAAGTCCTATGCGCATAAGCAGCTTATCAGCAAGCTCCGAAGCCTCCTGTTTTATCTGCTTTGCAGAGGTTTCAACCACGGTCTTTTCAAGCTCAACCATAGGCGTAGTATGCACTATTTTACGCTCCGTCTTTTCGAGCTTATCCGAGAGTTTAATCTTTTGCGCAGTCAGTTTTTTATCGTACTGAACGAAAGATTTTCCCGCTATTTCCTTCGTACCCTTCGTGCTTTCCCATTGCAAAAGCAAAGGTTCAAGTTGCGTTTTTAACTCCTCAACCTGCGCTTTGTACTTTTTTATTCTCTTTTCAACGAGAACGTTGTACTTATCACCAATCAATTTGAACAGGAAGTTATATGGCGGCACGAGCGCGTTTTTCAGCTTCGCTTTGCGCATATTCGCAATGCCTATATGCACGGGCGCAAGCATTATATTCTTCTTGACCGTCATATTGTTGAACAGGTTGAAATGCTGAAATACCATTCCCATCTTCTGGCGCTGGGTGTTGATGTTGACCTTGACGTCAGCTATATCTACGCCGTCAAAGAATATCTTGCCAGCCGACGGGTCCTCCAAGCAGTTGAGGCAGTGTAAAAACGTGGACTTACCCCCGCCCGACGGACCGATGATAACCACCTTTTCGCCCTCATAAATCGACTCCGAAATATCGTCAAGAACAAGCAAATCCCCAAATTCCTTGGTAAGATTTTTTATCTCTATCAAGCAATTCTTTGATGTTGACAGAGTCTGTTCGCTATTTTCTGCAATCAAAGTATCAGACACTTATTTGCCCTCCCTTTTTAAGAGTTTCCTACGCATAACAGACTTCCCATCTTTATCTCTGCTCAACAATTTCTTTTCTATAAACTTCAAAATCAAAGTCAGAATCAAAACTATAATCAGATAAATGACCGCCAAAATCATATAGTCAACAAGCGTCATATAGTTTCTTGCAACTATTCTCTGCACGGCAAGAGTCACGTCTATAACGGTTATATAGCCCGCAACTGACGTGTCTTTAAGCAATGTGATAATCTCGTTACCCATAGTCGGCACGACGTTCTTTGCCGCTTGCGGAATAACGACGCGCAACATCGTCGTGTTATATGACAGACCAAGCGCACGTCCCGCCTTCATTTGTCCCTTGTCAATAGACATAATTGCGGCACGTATAAACTCCGACTGGTATGCAGCACTGTTCAAACCGAACACGAGTATAGCTATAAACAGCGTACCCTCATTCGAGCGCGTCAACGCAGATTGCGCAAGCAAACCAAAATACATCAACAGCAACTGCACTACGATAGGTGTTCCTCTCACGACAGTCACGTAAACGTCGCAGAGTTTGTCAACTATTTTCAAAAACCAGTTGTTGTATTTTGGCTTTACTTTGATTATTGCAATCACCGTTCCGAGAACTATTCCTATTGCAAACGCCGAAAAAGCAATTATCAGGGTGTTTCCCAACCCTGATAATAATTGCATATGAAATTTGGTTAATACCGACCAAAACTTTTCAAAAAAGTTATCCCACATTTTCGTTATGCCGTAAGACCGCTTGTAAGACCATATTTTTGGAATATTTGTTCAATAGTTCCGTTTGTGATAAGCTTATCGAGTGCCGCATTAATTTTGTTGAGCAATTCAGTATTACCCTTCTTGACTGCAAACGCATAATCTTCATCGGTAAGTATAACGCTTGAAACCGTAATACCATTGTTCGTTTCCGCTAACTTTGCGGCAGGAACAGCGTCGATGATGACGTAATCAATCTGTCCGTTTTTAAGAGCGTCTACTGCAAGTGCGCCACTGTCATAACCAACAGCCTCCGCATCCTTTATGCCGTCGTACAAATCGGAATCACCAGAAATGAACTTATATCCAGTCGTACCTTTTTGTGCGCCAAGTCTTTTGCCTTCAAGCATCGCGCTAACAGCGTCCGCGTCGGTAAGTGAAAGTATCGCGTCACCGTTCTTTGCAATTACGACTTGATTTGACTTGAAATAGGACTTCGTAAAGTCAACCGTTTCCAAACGCTCTTCATCAACAGTAAGACCTGCGGCGGCAACGTCACACGCACCAGAACCAACAGAACCGACGACGGAGTCAAACAACATATCGGATATTTTCAACTTCATTCCCAATTCCTTGGCGATTGCCGCCATAATATCCATATCAATTCCCGTCGGATTACCATTGTCGTCCAACATCTCAAACGGGTCAAATTCGCAGTTCGTTGCAACTTTCAACGTATTCACATCATCCTTATCGCACGCTACCAACGCAATGCAACCCAAGGCAATTATCAATGCTACACACAAAACTGCCACAAAAATTTTCGCAAATTTTTTCATTATATTCCCTCCAATAGAAACAATTTTTTCAATGCTTGCCAAATATAGCATTTTGAAAAAAATAATGCAA
>CAMWIB010000208.1 GCA_947174215.1 uncultured Clostridia bacterium | reverse complement strand
TGCATATACAGAAAATCGGTATGGAAAAAATATTATAAGATTAAATTTCAATTTATCATCTTATATTCTCAAAAATAACGGCGCAAATTGAGAATTCAAATTTGCGCCGTATATATTTTATTTATACTCTTTCAACTATAAGTTCGCCTTATACTCTATCAGCTATCAAATCAGCCGTGCATAACGCTGTCCGCGAGCTTGGGGTCGTCTGTCATAATTGCGTCCGCGCCTCTCTCCGTCAGCTTAGCGATGTCGTCAGCGTCATTTATCGTCCAGTACTGCACCGCAATGCCGAGGCTGTGCGCGTAGTCGATGAATGCCTGCGTAGACATATCGAAGAAGCCGTTAAAGCCCATAGGAATTTGCAATACGTCAAACGCGAGCTTGTCGGGATTCTGCTTTACTCCCCACAAGAATGCGTAATAGAAATTCAACACTTCGAGTATACCCGCAGAACGCTTTACGCCCTTACTCTTGTACTCCTTGTCAATATATTTTGATATATCACCGTTGAACGTACCTACAATCGTGCGATTGAGAATATCGTGGTCCACCATCGCCTTATACAGCATATCCATTGCCTTCTTGCCGACCTTGCCCTTGTCCTTTATCTCGATGATATAGTTAAGGCTCTTGTCGGAACGCTCATTTTCAAGATAGGTCAATATCTCTTCAAGCGTAAGAATACGAATGTTGTCGGGAATATCCTCTTCTGCAAGGTCGCGGTAGATATATTTACCCGTTTCAGGGTCTTTGAAGTTATAACCGAAGTTGAGCGTTTTAAGCTCTGCCAAGGTCTTGTCCTGTATCTTTACGCCCTTTTTGCCAAACACCTTCGCGCCGTTCGAAGTGCGGTCAACCTCGTGGTCGTGCATAAGTACGAGATGTCCGTCTTTTGTGAGGTGCAAGTCGAATTCCACTATGTCAACGTAGTAGTCGGAATTCATACAAAGCTCGAACGCCGCCATAGTTTCCTCGGGAGCGAGTCCGCCGCCCGCGCGGTGTGCTGAAAGCTGAGTACCCTCTCCAAGCATTATGTATTGGTTATCTCCGTTATACTCGCTTACGTGCGATACTCTCTTACCTGCACCCGTCAGAGGCATAATAATTATATTGAGAATAAACACAAACAGCAGTGCGCCTACAATCGGCAAAGCTATTTTTTTCGCAAGCTTGCTACGGCGTTTCTTCTCTGCCGCTTTCGCCTCGCGCTTCGCGCTCATCTCCGACAGTATGCCGTTTGATGCGTTGTCATTCTTGACGTCGTTTTCATGTTCCATAATTCACCCCAAAATTATGCCGTAAACGAATTTCGCTTACAGCGGTTTATTATAATACTTTGACCAACATAAATACGGGAAAGGCTATCGACACTACAACCGACCAAACCCAAAATATGAGAGCGGAAGTTCCGATTGGCTTTTTGTTGAGTCGTCGTTGGTATATCATAGTAATCAGCCCGCGTACGATTAGCTGTACGAGCGATACGACCGCGACAATCGCAAGCAGTACGACAAAGATAATGCCAAGTGTAGAGCCGTTCACCAGAGCAGATATGCCAAGCGCGCACAGTACGATAATCACCGCACCTAAAATCGAGCTTACGATTGACTCGACGCCAAAGCATATGGATTTCTCGCGCAACTCAGGGTCGCTCGCAATTCTATTGTACTTGGTGCTAAGACGCGACCAAAACGTCAGAAAATCCCAAATTGCCTTGAACATCTTCTCCCCCTCTAACTTATGTGTTTTATATTATATCACAAAACAAACAACTGTGCAATAGCAACAATTTGAAAACGAATTCGCAATATTCACTCTACCGCGCAGTTTTATAAAACTTTTATAAAAATATGAGTCACGGCACTGTCAATTAAATAATATCCAACCGCTCCGAAAGCTTATCCTTCCACTATAATGATAAGTGCAAATAGCGCCTATACTAAAATTGCACAAATCTTCCGAAAAGTTGTAGACTTTTTTGATATATTATGCTAATATTATCAAGCACTAAGCAAATCATTGAAAATGATATGCTGCTATGGCTCAGCAGGTAGAGCACGTCCTTGGTAAGGACGAGGTCTCGGGTTCAAGTCCCGATAGCAGCTCCAAACTCAGTTCACATCGAACTGAGTTTTTACTTATTTCGGGACTTGCGACAAAATAAGATTTTATCAAGTTTGAATAATTTGTATATTCACTTTACATTTGTACAAAACGTTTATATAATTAGGCTACCATAAAGAGTGTGCGAGGGACTGCCCCTGCGACCACACAGCAACCTGCATATGTAAGGTGCTAACGGCAGAACGATGGGTGACAATATATTGTATATAGCGCTCATCGTATCGATGGGCTTTTTTAGTGCCTCTTTATGGAATAACTTAAAAGAGGTACAACTATGATTAACCACACTCAACTCGTCGTTTCAACCGACAAAACAACTATTGATTGGCTCGTAAGTCAAGGCTATGCGAATCCGCATAATTTGCCGAACGATTATAGGTTTTCGGTGTTTGTAGTGGATTTAATGCGAAAGGAAATCTACGGAACGAATACAACCTGTATGGCGGCATCTTGCTCTTGCGGAAACCGTCCTATTGTACTATGCTTTGAAAAACTGAAAGAAAAGCTTATGCTAATTAAAAACAATTTCGTCAGTTTTTAGTGATGAGTGAAAAGTGAAGCAGTAATAAGTAAAATCGACGAACCTCTTAAAAGACTCGTCGATTTTGGCGGAAGTGGAGGGATTCGAACCCCCGTGGGCTTGCACCCAAACGGTTTTCAAGACCGCCTCG
>CAMWIB010000207.1 GCA_947174215.1 uncultured Clostridia bacterium | reverse complement strand
CGCGCTCGTCAGCTTGTCGTTCAGCACAAAGTTGAGTACGCCCGTCGTCACCAACAGTACAATCATAACTGACAATACGAGGATTTTCTTAGTCTTTGACTTCATCTTTTCTTTCATATATTCCTCCTATATGGTTCCATTATTTGCGGCTGTATACGTTTACAACCTGCTTATTTACGCCGAGCGCGGTTGCGGCGGCTTCCACAAGCCTCACCCTCACGAGTATATTACTCGCGCCGTCCGCTATGACGAGTACGCCCATCACCGTGTCGCCCTGCTTTGTTATCATCGTTTCGACCTTACCCGCGCCGTCGATATTGCTAAGTATCGCGCTCAATCGCTGTTCCTCGGCAGTCATAACCGTGCTGACAGTCGTCTGCGCACTGTCCTTTGACTTTGCCGTCGCTACGGTAGAATATATGATGAGCGATACCGCGATTATGAATACAACCGCAATAATTTGTATATTTTTTATGCTTTTAATTTTTTTGAAAAATCCGTTACCATTCGACTTGACCGTACTCTTTCTTTCATCGCTTACTTCCATATGCCCACCTCTGATATTCTTGTAGCTTTGCACACTCGCGCGCACACGATATTTGCACTCTATAAATTGCTATATTACTGATAATCTAAATAATTAGTAGTAAGAACGACAGTAAAATATGCTTTGCTACGTCCCTACCGTAACGCGCACTATACTCTTTTCACAACCGGTCTTCTGCGCCACCAAATTGCATATATTCTCTGATACTGCGTCCGCGACCTGCGCCTTGAAATTGCGCACGGCAACGTCTATATGCGCGTATGCGGCGGGAGTTCCCTCTTTCAGCTTCACTTTCACGTCGCATACGTAGCCGCTTTCCAAAAGATATTTTTCTATATCCTCGCCAGTATTCTGCGAAAACGCCGCGTACGTGGAATTTATATACTCCTCGTCTATCTCGAAGGAGTATCCGTCGATATTCAGCTTCCAGTCCTTGTTCAAAAGATTTGGTAGCGGCGCGGCAATTACGAAAACTACGAGCAGAGAAAACGCGCCCTTCACGTATTTTGCGGTCTGCCCCTCGGGAAGAACGATTTCAAGCAACAGTCCAAGGCATATCACGCCTACAACCGACATTATCCAAACGCCCATACGCCCTCCTATATGCCCATATTACAGCTTCCGATAAACAGCATAAGCAGTACGTAGAACAAAAACGCTACGCCCGTAAGCGCCGTTATAAGCAGGTTCACGTTGTTTGCCACGCTACCGAGAAGCCCTGATATGCGCGTATCTCCAATAGGCTCGGTTATCGCCGCCGTAAGCCGCAATGTAAGCGTGAATATAACCACCTTGACGAGCGGGAACAGCACTATGCTTATGAGTATCAGCGCTCCGCTGTATCCAAGCGCATTCTTCACGAGAACTATGGACGTACTAAGCAGGTCGAAGCCGTCCGACAAATATCCGCCAAGCACGGGAACGTAGCTTGACAGCGCGAATTTGGCTACGTTAAACCCGAATTTGTCAACTACGCCGCCCGTAATACCCTGCACAGTAAGGAAGGTTGCAAACAGTCCGAATACTATTCCTATAAGCCACGTAGAAGCGGATTTTATAACCTTCGTTAGCTTATCGAGCTTGACCGTTTTTGAGATATTGCCAACCACGATGAACACTATCGTCGCAATAAACGCAGGCACTATGACTACGGACACTATGCGCATAATAAAGCCGCTAAGCACCGCCATAAGGGGCGTATACGTCGCAACGGTGGTCGCTCCGCCAAGCATAGAAAGTAGCGTAAGCAATATCGGGAATATCACCGTAGCAAAGCCTGTAAGCGTGGATATGGTTTTCGTCACCGTACTCACTATGTTGGCTATGCCCGTCATAAGCACTATGACGACCGCACAGTAGCACACGATATGCACGACTTCCGTCGTCGAATTGCTTGCAAAGCCGCTCGTCATTCCGCCGAGCATATTTTTGAGCAGACAGATTACGATTATCGTGATAAAGCTCGGCAGGAATCCCGCAAAATACTTGCCAAGAGTATTTGCAAGAAGGTTTATCAGCTTTGTAAAGAAATCCTTCGACTCTCCGTTCACAAGCGCACGAAGCGTTGCCTTTGCGTCGTTTATGTCAAGCGCGTGTCGCTGTTGCTCGTCAAGAGAATCTATGAATTTTTGAAGCTCGGATAAGTCGAGCCTGTCAATAGCGTCGTTGACCGCGTCGGATAATT
Organism: uncultured Clostridia bacterium; assembly: GCA_947174215.1. Classification (GTDB taxonomy): domain Bacteria; phylum Bacillota; class Clostridia; order Christensenellales; family CAG-917; genus CAG-475. The sequence goes on along the minus strand of CAMWIB010000207.1, from coordinate 585 downwards.
GCTTCTTTACCTCTTCCTCGCTCTTACTCTCCTCGCCCGCGCGCGCAACCTTAATATCCGAGCATACGCACGCAAGCAAAGTAACGGCAATAAGCAAAATTATGACAAGCGCAAATATCCTCTTTCGCCACTTCCGCCTCTGCTCTTTACGAGCGGTATACGTCAGCTTTATTACACACTCGCCCCTCGTCATACGTTCACCAGCGCGGACACCACGTCTATAAGCGCGGTGACGATAGAAATGCTCATAAGGAATATTACAATCTTACCGCCGAAGCCTAACTTTTGCGCAATAGACGCGCACCCTGCGTCCGTTGCAACCGATGACGAGTATTCAGTCAAGTACCCTATGCCTATGATTTTCAGCACGGCGGTGAATATGCTGTCGTCAATTCCGCTCTTCTTCACTATATCGTCAAATGCAAGAATCACGCTTTGCAGTGCGGATAGCATAGTCACAACCATAACCACACCCGTGGCTATCGTTGCGAATACGGCGAACTCCGGTTTTGCGGTTTTGAGCAAAGACACGGTGACGACGCCGATTATAGCTATCCCAACCAACTTGAAAATCATACGTCACTC
>CAMWIB010000206.1 GCA_947174215.1 uncultured Clostridia bacterium | reverse complement strand
CCGAGGTCTCGGCGGAAGCGGTCGTTGTCAAGTTTTTCGTGCGTGGTGCTATCCCAGAAACGGCAGGTGTCGGGAGAAATCTGGTCCGCGAGAACAATCGTGCCGTCAGAGGTCTTACCGAATTCAAGCTTGAAGTCAACGAGGTCAATGTTGATTGCCTTGAAGAACTTCTTCATAAACGCGTTTACCTTGAAGGACAAAGTCTTTATCGTTTCGATATCCTCTTTGGTTGCGATACCGAGCGCGAGCGCGTGATACTCGTTGATAAGCGGGTCGCCCAAATCGTCGTTCTTGTAGGAGAACTCGATTGTCGGCTCTGCAAATACGATACCCTCTTCAACGCCGTAACGCTTTGAGAACGAACCTGCCGAGATGTTTCTGATGATGACTTCGAGAGGAACGATAGAAACCTTCTTAACGAGCGTATCTCTGTCGGACAGCTCTTCAATAAGGTGAGTAGGCACTCCTTCCTTTTCAAGCTGCTTCATCATGTAGTTGGTCACCTTGTTGTTGATGACGCCCTTGCCCGTAATCGTGCCTTTCTTCAAACCGTTGAAAGCGGTTGCATCGTCCTTGTAGGAAACCAACACCACATCAGCGTTGTCAGTCGCATAGACTTTTTTTGCTTTGCCTTCGTACAGCATTTCTTTCTTTTCCATAATGCACTCCGTATTTTTTATTTATTCAATTCAGCGGCTACGGCCGCGTCCTTTTCAAGTACTGCGCTCGCGTCCTTGCGGCGTTTTTCGTCGAGCCTATCTGCAAGCTCCTTATCCTCTACCGCAATAATCTGCGCACAAAGTAAAGCGGCATTGACTCCTCCGTTTATCGCAACAGTCGCAACCGGTATGCCCGATGGCATCATAACTGTTGACAATAAGGCGTCAATGCCGTCCAATACTGATGATTTGCAGGGTATGCCTATGACGGGAAGCGTAGTGTTTGCCGCAATCGCGCCCGCAAGGTGCGCCGCCATACCCGCCGCGGCTATAATCGCACCAAACCCGTTCTCTCTTGCGCTCTCGGCAAATTCCTTCGCCTGCACGGGGGTGCGGTGTGCCGAGTACACGTGTACCTCAAACGGTATGTCAAGCGCACTCAACGTGTCCGTCGCTTTTCTTATCACGGGCAAATCACTGTCACTGCCCATAACGATGCCGACTTTTTTCATAACCACCTCATAAAAACAAAATGACACACTTACTTAAAAGAAAGTATGCCCAGACGGTTCGGCTAAAAGGCTCACACCTTTTATCGTCTGCTCCCACGTGGTACCCCACTTGTTCCGTCAGTCACAGACGACGCTATTATTTCAATGTTCAACCTAAAAAGATTGCAAACTAATATTAGCATATCATAAAATACGATGTCAACAAATCGGCATATTTGTAGAAAATATGTTTAGTGTTTTTTATATATTTATATTTAATATTTTTCTTTATCTTTTGCTAATTTATCTTTTGCTAAACTCAATCAACCTCTCAATATCTTCTTTAGACACGCTTGACATAATCTTCCCCTCAACAGTCTTGATATCTTCCATAGTTATAAGGTACTCATTATTTAATGCAATACTTTGCTTAATTGCTATCATTTTCAATTTCTCACAAAAAGCTCCTACATCTGCACCGTTGAAGCCATCAGAAATTTTGGCGAGATATTCATAATCCAAATTCTCTTGCGGTATTCCGTTTAGTTTAAGCTCAAATAATCTTTTTCTTGCCGCAAAATCTGGAAGCGGAATATAAATTTTATCATCAAATCTACCGGGGCGCATAAATGCACTGTCAATTGCCCACGGTTTATTTGTTGCGGCAATTACAATTATTATGTTATCTGAATTATTTGTGCCAATGCCCTGCATTTCAGCCAAAATTTGTGGAACGAGGTCGTTATTTACATTATCTGAATTATCTGTTCTTTTAGCACCTATCGCTTCAAACTCGTCAAAGAAAATTATAGCTTTTTTAGTCTTTCGCGCTTTTGCAAAAATCTCCTTAACATTATTTTCCGATTCGCCATACCATTTTGACTTTATGTCTGAACATTTAATTGGAATGAAAAGTGCATTCGTTTCATTAGAGGCAGCCTCAGCGAACATAGTTTTACCAGTTCCGGGCAACCCATATAACAGTAGTCCTCCACCAACTTTTTTACCGTATTTTTCATATAAATCTTTATGCTCTAATGCGAAAACGACCTTTTCTCTAAATGCTGTCTTAGCTTCTTCCAATCCAGCAATGTCCTCAAATGTTATACGACTGTCACTAAGATTGAGATTGCTATTTTTTTGCACTTCATAATTGCCGCTATCAGCACTATCAACCTTGCTTGATGAAACAATCAGGTTTATAATCTTAGATTTATTGAGTTTATAATATCCCCTAATATTATGTTTCCTACAATACTCTTTTAATGCCGCGACGGTGAATGTTTCCAACTTATTCCTATCGTCAACACAGTCCTCCACATCTTCAAACTCGGCATTAAGCATTTCATCTTCAACATCACTTTCATCACGCCTATTTGAATCATTGCTAAATCCGAATATAAAATTTTCAAAAACATATTTTATCAAATGAGCCAAAAGCGCAATGCTAATAAACGCAATAAATCCACCCAAAACAAGCAATATCAGTATCCAATTTGAAGTTACTGCACCCCAGATGATTCCGCCCAGAGGAATTATAAATGAAACAGCAACCCAAGCGTGTTCCTCAAAAAAGTCTACAACAGCGTCCACCGTGTCACCAAGTTCCACATCTTCTACAATCATATATACTATATAAGCAATAGATGCAACTCCCGCGAGTGATAGAATAACAATACACCTTATTT
>CAMWIB010000205.1 GCA_947174215.1 uncultured Clostridia bacterium | reverse complement strand
AACAGCTTTCTACGGAAGAAATCCTTTCTAATGAGGAAACTACGGAACAGCCCGTCGAGGAAGAAACGCTTCCGTCTGAGGAATTCGCAGAGCAATTCGTTGAGGAAAATCTTCTTACAGAGGAAATGACAGAACAACTCGTTGAGGACGAAGCGCCCGTGCAAGAGTTTGACTGGCAGAACGCGACGGAAGAGTTTGCTTGGGAGCAACCCGAGAATTCCGAGTTCACCGAGGAGGTTCCCGAAGTGACGGAAGAGAATTCAGAGGTGGCGAACGATATTGTTGAAACGACGGAGGATACCGCCTTGCCTGTTGAAGAAGATTTCGATAAGGAGGTGCGCTGATTATGAAAAAGTATAAAGATATTGATATTATCAACCGCGATAACGAGGGCAACGTGATAGAAGAATCCTTCCCCGTAAGCAAGCGCACCAAAAAGGACCAAAGAAAGACGTCGGTAGGATACAGCCTCGTGGCATTCCTGCTGCACATACTTGCAATCGTACCGCTCATTGCAGTATCGGCGGTACTGGCAGTCAAATGCTACAACCTTACGCCGTATTACTCCTTCTGGTGCTTCATCGGCGTGATTATAGTCGGCGTATTCGGACTCATTTACGCAATCGTCGCGCTTATCGTCACGAGAAAGAAATCAAAGAGCAGTATAGGCTCGCAGACGGCAAAGGTCGCGTTTACGTTCGTATGCCTGACCTGCGTATTCTCGCTGCTCCTCACCTACATCGTCCCCGATATCATTGCTATGGCTACGCAGAACACGCTGTACGTCGAGGATTTGTACTACAACGGTGACGCTCAGGCGGAGAAAAACGCAAGACTTGACCGTGACTTCATCATGTACAACGTGCTTAACGGCAACTTGAATGACCACAGCGACACGGAGCATGGTGACTACTCATATAAGACGCTTTCAAAGCGTATTGAGAACACCGGCGGCGGACTTGTATTTGAGAAGGAGAACGGCGTGTTTGTCGGAACGAGCTTCTATAATGCAGAGATAAACGCAAGCTTCCTGTCTTATTTGAACGGCTACAAGAATGTTGCTCAACTCAAAGCTGACGTAATTGAGCCAATGGAGGAAGCGCAACCGAGGAAGTACGAGATGTACAAGTTTATCTATGACGTGTACGTACTCAACGACTTTGACTATGCGTTCTATAACGATATTCACAGACCCATACTTGCGCTTTCCATACTTGACTATGAATATGCGCACTCCGGCTATGAAACGCTTCTCAAAGAGGGCTTCAAGAACAAGAAGCTTAAAGACCTGTTCGACAAGAACTTCGATAACTTCAATCAGGACGGCTATCAGACGTTCGACGACCCGCTCCTGCTGTATGCTCAGATGTCAGGCCGTATGACGGTACCCGTCGTATTGCGCCTTATCCTCAACGAGGGTTGGATGTACTCTCAACCCGTAGAGGACGCGAACGGCGACGTATATTTCACAGAGGACGGCAACTGCCTGTACGAGCTTTACGACCCCGCGGCGCGCGACGCACTTCTTGCGGCAAAGGGACAAGAAGCGTTCAAGTATACCGGTACGCTTATGGATAGAGATGGCTCCGAGATTGAAGTCAAGTACGGCTTCAATGAGGAAGGCTGGATGGTTTATGAAAACGGCGTCGTAAAGCGCCCGATAAACTGGCTCGTTCTCGATATGCTCGGCGACAAAATGGATTTGACCACCGTTGATATATCCGGCGGCGTTAAGGGTTTACTCGCCATGGTTTTCAAGGATAACCCCGTTTTTGATGTCAACTCATTACCGGACGATATGATTAAGGTGTTGTTCAACAACATTCTTGCAAGACTTCGTTTGCTGTTCGACTCCGTGGGCGGACTTGTTCAGGAAGACCTGCAAAAGCTCATTGAGGAAGCGACCAACGGCGCAAACATCAACATCGGTCTTTATATCGACGATAACGACAACCTTGCAATCAACATCTACCCGATGAACTTCGAGTACGGTATGCTTGGCTATATGCAGGCAAGCTGGGTACAATCCAACAATCTGCTTATGGCAGTCATAAACGTTGTCGCTCTCAGAAACTGGCTGTGCATCTTCGGTGCAATCGGCGTACTGCTTGTGATTGCGGCGGGCATCATCCGTGAATGCGGAAGAAGAACCCGTTTGAGAACGGCAGTTTCCCGTGACAGAATCGTACGCGCAAAGACGGCGAAGAAGATGAAGGACGGCGAGGAACTTCACCTCGCTCCTGCAAAGGTATACAAAAAGAAAAAGGATAAGGTTCTTGACGAGCAACCCGTAGAAACAGCACCAGTCGATACTCTCGCAGAAACTCCTGCGGAAACGCTTGTAGAAACTCCCGTAGAAACGACGGACGAGTCATATAAGGAGTTTGACAATCTGTTCGACTCCGTTGACTTGACGGCGGGCGCGTCCGAGCAAACGGAAGAAACGGCGAATCTCGATGAAACGGAATTGACAACCGACGAGCAGACGGAACCCGCCACGGAAGAGTCTGTTGAAGAAGAGCCTGCCACGGAAGATTCCGTAGAAGAATCCTCAGAAGAACTCGTTGAAGATTTCACAGAGGAAGAACCCGTTGAAGAACCGGTAACAGGAGAGCTTACACAAGAGAATGTTGAAGAAGAGCCTGTTATTGAGGAATTCGTTACGGAAGAAGCCATCACGGAAGAACCTACCTTAGAGGAGCTTCCCACGGAAGAAACCGTAGAGGAAGAACAATTCACGGAAGAACTCGCACACGAGAATGCTGAATTCCCGGTTGAGAACGAAGAACTCAACGAAACGACCGAATTCATAGAAACGCTTCCCGAATTCGTAGAGGAAGAATCTACGGTTGAGGAA
>CAMWIB010000204.1 GCA_947174215.1 uncultured Clostridia bacterium | reverse complement strand
ATATGCGCCCGCTCATACTCGAAGGTCACGTGTACATCGGTATGCCTCCGCTTTACCGTCTGCAAAAGAAGGATGAAACCCTTTATTGCTATGACGACGCCGCGCTTATCGAAGGGCAGAAGAAAATGGGAAAGAACACCTTGCTCCAACGCTTCAAAGGTCTTGGCGAGATGAATCCCGAACAGCTTTGGGATACGACTATGGACCCCGCAAAGCGTACGCTTACGAGAGTCACGATAGAGGACGCGGCTATGGCGGAGAAGCGTACCGCGATACTTATGGGCGACGACAGCAACGTGCGTAAGGAGTACATTTATCAATACGCCGATTTCAACAAAATAGATGATTTCAAGGTGCAAAATCCGCAATAAAGCTTTGATTTGGTGAAAATAAAAAAGTAGATATTAGTAAGCAAAATAGTTATAAGCAGGAAAATCGCGGATATAAACAAACAGTATAGGAAAAATTATGGCAAAGAAACATTCAAGTGAAATAGAATACAATCAAACCGTGCTGACCTCCGTATTCGAGGACGTAATGCACGATTCGATGATTCCGTACTCGGAGAGCGTTATACTTGACAGAGCTATCCCGAGAGTGGAGGACGGCTTGAAGCCCGTTCAAAGGCGCGTGCTGTACTCAATGCACGAAATGGGGCTTACTCCCGACAAGCCGCACAAGAAGTGCGCGAGAATCGTAGGCGACTGCCTTGGTAAGTATCACCCCCACGGCGACAGCTCGGTATACGGTGCGCTCGTAAGACTTGCACAATCATTTGCAATGCGTATGCCTCTCGTTGACGGACACGGCAACTTTGGTTCTGTGGACGGCGACTCTGCGGCGGCTATGCGTTACACCGAGGCGAGAATGAGTGCGCTTGCGCTTGAACTATTGCGCGACCTTGACAAGGATACCGTCAAGTGGACTCCCAACTTTGACGACAGCCTTGAAGAGCCGAACACGCTCCCCGGACGTTTCCCGAATCTGCTTGTAAACGGTGCGAACGGTATAGCGGTCGGTCTTGCTACGAATATCCCCACTCACAATATGGGCGAGTGTATAGACGCGGTGATTGCAAGGATAGACAATCCTTACATAAGCACCAAGGAGCTTCTCAAAGTATTCCACGGTCCCGATTTCCCGACGGGCGGCTTTATCGTACCCGTTGACAGCCTTGAAAAGATTTACGACGAGGGCAAGGGCAGAATCATCATTCGCTCGCGCCTGCATATTGAGAGCGATGACAACGGCAAGAAGAATATCGTTATCACGGAGATACCGTATCAGAAGTCTAAATCGGAATTGCTTTCAAGCATTGCCAAACTCAAAGAGAGCAACAAGTATCCCGTGCTTGCGGGCATAGCCGATATCGTTGACGAGAGCGATAAGACGGGTAACCGTGCCGTAGTCAAGTGCAAGAAGGACGCTGAGCTAAACCGTATTCTCGATTTGCTATATAAGAAAGCGGGGCTTGAAGTCGGCTATTCCATAAATATGGTTGCAATAGCCAACGGCAAGCCCGAGCAGTTGAGCCTTAAAGCGTATCTCAATTACTACGTTGAATATCAGCGCCAGATTATCGTACGCCGCACCAACTACGACTTAAAAGCCGCAAGAGCAAGAGCGGAGATTGTCGAAGGCTTGCTTATTGCAATCGTCAATATAGACGAGGTTATCAAGATTATCAAGGAGTCGGAGTCCACGGCGAAGGCAAAGGAAACCTTGCGTACGCGCTTTGACCTCACCGACGCGCAGGCGCAGGCAATCCTTGATATGCGCCTTAAAAACCTCGCTCGCCTTGAAGTCGGCAAGCTTGAAGAAGAACTTGCTTCTCTCAAAAAACGTATTGCGCTGTACGAGCAGATTCTTGCTTCAAAGAGTATGCAGCTTAATATCGTCAAGGAAGAGCTTCGTGAAATAAAGAAGGCGCAAAACTCGCCGCGTATGACGAAGGTGCTTGACGGTAACAGCGAAATAGATTACTCCGCACCGAGAGAGGAAGACACCGTTCAATACCGCGACGGCATACTTGCGATAAACAAAGCGGGACTTATGCACTTTATGTCGCAAAAGAGCTTCGTACTTGCGCAAAAGGATGTGACTGGACTTAACGACGAGGCGTTGCCCGTGCAATATCTGCCCGTAAACAATAAGGGTATGCTGTTTGCAATTACAGACCTTGGAAACGCGGTGAAGCTCGACGTCACGCACCTGCCAGAAAAGAGGTTCAAGGAAAAGGCGTTCAAGCTTCTTAACGTACACGCCGAAGCGCAGACGAATGAAAAGGTCGTGAAGCTGTTGTTCTTCGAAAGTATGGCGGCGGGTGAACTGCTCGTATTCACAGCAAAGGGAATGGTCAAGCGCGTAGATTTGTCAGAATTCTCGGTTGGAAACAAGACCTATCTCAAAGCGATAAATCTTGCGGACGGCGACAGCGTTATAAACGCCGAGGTCGTGGAAGAGAATTGCAATATTATGGAAGTCACCAAGGGCGGACTCGTGCTTAGGTACGAGATAAGCGAAGTACCTCTGCAACACAGGGATTCCTCGGGCGTAAAGGGCATAAAGCTAAACGACGGCGATAAGGTTGTGTTCGCAGGACAGACGGACGACGAGGGTGAAGCCGTAGTCGTAACGAGCAACGGATATTTGAAGCGCGTCATCATCGCTATACTTGACGGAACGTCGAGAGCGAACAAGGGTGTGAAGATTGTCGAGCTTGACAAATCAACCGTCGCGCATATTGGAATCGTGAAACGTCCGTACGATATCGCTATATTCGAGGGCGGGCGTACGAACTTGATAAACACCGAGGATATAAGGATAGACGGACGTACGACGAAGGGCAAGCAGATGTTCAAGAATACGACGATAG
>CAMWIB010000203.1 GCA_947174215.1 uncultured Clostridia bacterium | reverse complement strand
CAAGCGCATAGAACGGGGGAGCGGGGGTGACGAGTGCTCGCGATAGATGGGTTAGTTGAGTGAACGTGTACTGGGGTGATTGGGGTTGCGAGTGCGGCGCGTGTGGGTGCGATGAATGTGTGAGTCGACGGGCTAGTGATAGTACCATGGACGCGTGGGCGAGCGTTGAACCGGTGAAAGAGCGGCGGACGAGTGAGAGCATTAAACAAGTGGGCGCGGGGAACAGGTGAGCAAACTGGTAGAAGGCTACTAAATTTTATAACGTTTATGAACCATATGACGTTTATAGATTGTATGGCTTCGATTATTGTAGCCGTTCACACCATTTTCGTTTGATATCAGCCTTGATATCGCTCAAATATTTATTTTGGCATTATCGATTATTCTGTTGCGTTTTCTATATTATACTGATATAATACATTTTAAGATATATATTATTAAGTATAATAATACTTTATTTATTATATATAAAGGAGGAACAATGGCAGGAGAAGTTAAACACAGTTATGACGCCGGCGATATTCAGGTGTTGGAGGGCTTGGACCCTGTTAGAAAGCGCCCCGGTATGTACATTGGTTCTACGGACGTGCGCGGTCTGCACCATCTGGTGACGGAAGTCGTGGACAACTCCATTGACGAGGCGCTCGCCGGCTACTGCACCCACATCAGCGTGGAAATATTGAAGGAAGGCGCTGTACGCGTTACAGACAACGGAAGAGGTATTCCGACAGGCATAATCAAGAAGGAAGGTAAATCGGCGGTTGAAGTCGTTCTTACTAAGCTTCACGCGGGCGGTAAGTTCGGTAGCGGCGGCTATAAGATTTCGGGCGGCTTGCACGGCGTTGGCGTATCCTGCGTAAACGCGCTTTCTGAGTGGCTTGTTGCGGAGGTTCGTCAGAACGGCAAGCTTCACCGCATCCGCTTCAACAGAGGTATTGCGGAGCGTCCTTTGGCAGTCATCGGCGACGCAGAGGATACGGGTACGACGATTACGTTCTATCCCGACTCCGAGATATTCGAAACGCTTGAATTCAACTACGATACGATGAAAACCCGTCTTCGTGAGCTTGCATACCTCAACAAAGGTCTTGTTATTGAGATTTCCGACCAGCGCGTTGAGCCTGAGCGTAAAGAAACGTTCTGCTATGAAGGCGGTATCGTTTCCTTCGTAGAAGAGCTGAATAAGACGAAGGAAACCATTTTCCCGCAGGTTATCTACTTTGACGAGAAGTACGTTGACAGCGAGATTGAAGTTGCAATGCAGTATAACGACAGCTATTCCGATACCATTCTTGCATTCGCAAACAACATCAATACCGAAGAAGGCGGCACGCACCTTGACGGTTTCAGGTCGGCTATAACGAAGGTTATAAACGAATACGGTCAGAAGTCGGGCATACTCAAAGGCAGCGAAAAGCTGAGCGGCGAGGACGTCCGTGAAGGTCTTGTTGCGGTTATATCCGTAAAGCTTTCAGAGCCGCAGTTCGAAGGACAGACCAAGACGAAGCTCGGCAACAGCAGTATGCGTGCGGCGGTTGCAAAGGGCGTAACGAACGGACTTGGAACTTATCTTGAAGAACATCCGAGAGAAGCAAAAGAGCTTGTACTCAAAACCATAACCGCACAGCGTGCGCGCGAGGCGGCAAGACTTGCAAGAGAGAGCGCAAGACGTAAGAGCGCGCTTGAAAGCACTACGCTCCCCGGTAAGCTTGCAGACTGTACGGATAAGGACCCGAAGAACTGCGAGATTTACCTCGTCGAGGGTGACTCGGCAGGCGGTAGCGCAAAACAGGGACGTGACAGACGTTTCCAAGCCATCCTTCCGCTTAGAGGTAAGATTCTTAACGTCGAGAAGGCAACCCTGCACAGAGTCCTTGAAAACGAGGAAATTAAGGCGATGATAACCGCGTTCGGTTGCGGAATAAACGCAGAGTATGACGAAAGCAAACTTCGCTACAACCGCATCATCTGCATGACCGATGCCGACGTCGACGGAAGCCACATCCGCATACTTATGCTGACGTTCTTCTTCCGCTTTATGCGCCCGCTTATCGAGAACGGTCACGTTTATATCGCACTTCCGCCCCTCTACAAGATTGCAAAGGGCAAGCAGGAAATGTACTTCTACGACGACGAGAGCCTTAACAAGTACTACGAAGAAAACGGCAGAAAGAGCGGTGAGCTTCAACGCTATAAAGGTCTTGGCGAGATGAACCCCGAACAGCTCTGGGAAACCACTATGGACCCGCAGTACCGCACGTTGCTCAAAGTCACGATGGAGGACGCTATCGAAGCAGATAAACTGTTCTCGGTACTTATGGGCGAGCAACCCGAACTCCGTCGTGAGTTTATCGAACAAAACGCAAAGCTGGTCACTGACCTTGACGTATAAGAGAGGAGAATACTATGGCTAATATCAGAGATGACAAAAACAATGAATACGTAAAGCACCTTGCCAACTCCACCGTCAAAGACATAGAAATTAACGGCGAGTTGAAAAAGTCATTTATCTCCTATGCTATGGCGGTCAACGTATCGCGTGCTATTCCTGACGTGCGCGACGGCTTGAAGCCCGTGCATAGAAGAATCCTCTACGCCATGAGCGAGCTTGGTCTGACTCCCGAAAAGCCGTACCGTAAGTGCGCTATGGTCGTCGGTGAAGTGCTTGGTAAGTACCACCCCCACGGCGACAGCTCCGTTTACGACGCATTGGTTCGTCTTGCACAGGACTTCTCGATACGTTGTCCGCTCGTTGACGGTCACGGAAACTTCGGTTCCGTTGACGGCGACCCCGCGGCGGCGTACAGATACACGGAAGCGCGTCTTTCAAAGATAGCGCTCGAAATGATAAGAGATATCGACAAAAAGACGGTTGACTTCTATCCCAACTT
>CAMWIB010000202.1 GCA_947174215.1 uncultured Clostridia bacterium | reverse complement strand
GCGTTGATTTGTGCCATATGGGAGATATTGGCGAGGAATGCAACGCGTTCTTGGTGGAAACTCTTATGCCTGTCAACGTGCTTATGATTCCCGTCGGCGGAAACTATACCGTGGACGCGAAGCAGGCAAAGGAATACGTAGACCGTCTTATGCCGGATGTAGTTATTCCTATGCACTACAAAACAAAAGATTGTGACTTGGATATCGACAAGGTTGGCGAATTTCTTGACTTGTTTGACGACGATAATATCATTTATGCCGAAAATGATACCGTTGAATTTGACAGAGCCGACTTTGACGGTGAAGTAACAAAGGTACTTGTTCTTGATAAATTTTCTGATTGATTAACTTTTGATAAACTTATTGTCCACAGCCAGTGGGCGACAAGCAACTTACTTTTGTTTATAAATCTGATTTGAATGCACGAACTTTCGCAGTTCATTTCAGCTTGAAAAATCTTTAATTCACAGACATATATAAATAGAAATTGTACGACATATCGTTCGATTATTGGAGGAATAATGCAAAAAAAGTATACCTTGCAGGAATTGGAAGAGCTTAGTATTTTTGACGTGCGCGCGCTTGCAAAAACGTATGGCGTGACATCGCCGACTAAGCATAACAAAGGTGAGCTTGTCGATTTAATCTATAAGATTTCAAACGGTCTTATGGCTCCGCCACAGCCGCCGCGTCACGGCCGTCCGCCAAAGAGCAGACTCACGTTCACGGGCGCAAAGGAAGAAGAAACGGATTCAACCGAAACTTCGGAAGTTGCTAAGCCGTCAGATGAAGATAAGACCGCCGGTGATAAAAAGAAAGCTTCAAGCGGAGTGTTTAAGCCCGTAGCGAGTGCAAATAGATATGAGCGCGGTGATTCCAAAACGAGGGATAATGCAGGAAGAGAGCATCTCGGTAAGGATAGCGTTAAAGATTTTATAAACAGGGAGAACACGATTGGTGATTCATACCAAAGTGACGAACGTTTTGGCAAAGTTACCCTTAAAGACGAACAGAGTACGTTTATAAGAGAGGGTTATCTTGAAATAAGCCCAGAAAACTACGGCTTTTTGAGAGTTAAACCGGGCGAATGCTGTGAAAAGGACGCCTACGTTGCATCTGCAAATATAAGGCGTTTCGGCTTGCGCCGCGGCGACTACGTTGTTGCAAATTGTAGGCGCGGTATGGATGAAAACAAGCCCGCTCCGCTCGTGGACGTGATAACGATAAACGGCGAGAGTGTTGACGTGGCTAAGCAAAGACCAAACTTTGACCATCTTACACCGATATATCCCGATACCCGTTTGCGCCTCGAAGTGCCAAATCAACCGCGCGAGTACGCTATGCGCTGTATCGACCTCGTATCCCCGATTGGTAAGGGACAGCGCGGTATAATCGTTTCGCCGCCGAAGGCAGGTAAGACTACCTTGCTTAAAATGATTGCAAGCTCAATCACCAAAAACTATCCCGACGTTGTGCTTAAAGTTTTGCTTATCGACGAGCGCCCCGAGGAAGTTACGGATATGCAACGCTCAATTGATGGCGAAGTCGTGTACTCGACGTTTGACGAGCTTCCCGAGCATCATACGAAAACTGCTGAAATGCTGCTTGACAGATGTAAGCGTATCGTTGAAAAGGGCAAAGACGTCGTGATATTGCTTGACAGTCTTACAAGACTCGCGCGTGCGTACAACCTTACTATTCCGCCGACTGGCAGAACGTTGTCGGGCGGTCTTGACCCGGGTGCGTTGCACAGCCCAAAGAGATTTTTCGGTTCGGCAAGAAATCTTGAAGCTAACAAGGATAAAAACTTCAAGGGCGGTTCACTCACCATTATAGCAACCGCGCTTGTCGAAACGGGTAGCCGTATGGACGACGTCATCTTTGAGGAGTTCAAGGGTACGGGTAATATGGAAATTCACCTTGACAGAAAACTCTCCGAAAAGCGTATCTTCCCCGCAATTGACCTCGCAAAGAGCAGTACGAGAAAAGAAGAGTTGCTCCTTACTTCCGAAGAGCTTGAAGGCACTTGGGGTATCAGAAAGATGCTTTCCAACACCGATAACGCGGACGCAACTGAGAACCTTATCGGCATGATTGTAAAGACTACTACTAATAAGGAATTTATTACGCAACTGAATATGCAACTGCGAGTGTTCCAAAAAGAAGGATATATCTTCCGCTCAACGACTAAATAAATTTAGTTTTGAGGGTACGACGAAATATAGAATTTTGCAAATGAAAAAATGACGGTCATCGTGTCGTCATTTTTTTATAAACGGCAAAAATTTACAATTTTCGGCAAAATAATCGTGCTATCCGCTTGTCAAAAATCGCCGTTTAAGATATAATCTTATCCGTTGGGTTATAGAGGGGACGCCCCTCATGTGTTGTACAGTTGGGAGAAATGGTTTTGTTCTCCATGTTCTCTCAACTGCAACCCATTTATATCAAGGAAAAACTGAATCACAAAATGGAGAAGTCGCCTAGTTTGGTCGAGGGCGCGCGACTGGAAATCGCGTAACCGTCACAAGCGGTTCAAGAGTTCGAATCTCTTCTTCTCCGCCATAAAAGCAATCCAGCAATCGGCAGGGTTGCTTTTCATATATGCGCTATTTTGTTCGATGATATCGCTTGCGTTTTGATTGAAAATCAAAAACTATGATGATATAATATTTGAAAATAATATAGCGGTGAGATTTGTTTATGAAAATAAAAGAGTTGATGATGCAAGCGATAGAGTATCCGCGCCCTGCACAAATAGAGCAGTTTTGTTTGCCGATTTGGAATCAACCCTTCTTTTATAAAATAGACAAGGCACAGGCGTTGACTATTTCGTATAACCCAACGGATAACGGCGCTAAAACAAATTATCCCGAACAAGTAAAGCGCTATAAAGATA
>CAMWIB010000201.1 GCA_947174215.1 uncultured Clostridia bacterium | reverse complement strand
AGAAAGGTGTTACAATAATGCTATGCAGAAATTGATTGAATTTGAAAGTGGACTAAAACTCGTATTCGTACAAAACCCTGCCGTGCGCTCGGTTGCGCTTGGCGTATTCGTCGGCGCAGGCGTCGTGAAGGAAACGCCCGATATCTCGGGTATCTCGCACTTCATCGAGCATATGGTGTTCAAGGGTACGAAAAACAGGAGTAGCTTCGATATTGTCAACGAGATTGACTGTATCGGCGCGCAGATTAACGCGTATACCGCAAAGAGCTATACGTGCTTCTATACCGTATCCCTTGATACGAACGTGGATAAGTGCGCGGACGTGCTTAGCGATATGTATTTCAATCCCACCTTCGACGAAAAGGAGCTTGAAAGAGAGCGTAGAGTGGTTATAGAGGAGATAAACGAGAGCGAGGATACCCCCGACGACGTTTGTATGGAAAGGCTTCTGACCTGCTTCTTCAAAGGACATACGCTCGACAAGCCGATACTTGGAAGCAAGAAAACGCTTAACGCTATGACGGGGGATACGCTAAGAGCCTATCACGACAAGTACTACGTTCCGTCCAACACCGTTATATCCGTGGCGGGCAATATGACCGAAAAACAGGCGATAAAGCTTGTGAATAAGCATTTCGAGAGCAGGTGCGGGAAGGTTGATTGGAACCGTGTACCCGTCACCGAAGCGGAACATCGCAGTGCGCTCACCAAAAAGAAAAAGCCGATAGAGCAGGCGCATATAGCGTTTGCATTCCCGTCCTACGCCTATGACGACGAGCATAGCGTAGCCGTTCAGCTTATGAGCCTTATATTCAGTATGGAAATGTCCTCGCGCCTCTTCCAGAGCGTGCGCGAAAAGCTTGGACTTTGCTATACCATTATGGGATATCCTTCGTCGTACGAGAATAACGGCGCGTACGTTATTTACACCTCTACGAACCCAGAGAGCATAGAGAAAGCGGTGCTTGCCATACGCGATGAAATTGACTTATTGCTTGAAAAGGGCGTAACCGACGAGGAGCTGAATAAGGGCAAGGAACAGCTTAAAACCTCGCTTGTACTCGGGCAGGAGAGTACATCGTCTATGATGAGAACGTTCGGCACGCACGCCACGCAGACGGGTAAGCTGTACGATTTTGACGCGCGTATTGCCGCGATAGACGGCACTACGGCGGAGCAGGTTTTGGACGCCGCAAAGTATATTTTTGACTTTAATAAGGTGTGTGCAAGCCTCGTATCTCCGCAGGACGATGTCGATATATTGAAGCTGATAAAGCGCAAAAAGTGAGTTTTATATGCGCAAAATAGCGCTATAAAGTATTGGTTTTGAATAAGACAAATTTTAGTGAAATGCGTCGATTTTTCGGCGCATTATTTTGTGAAATTTTGACAATCATTCTGCTTGAAATATATTGAAATATAACACGGCATATGCTATAATATTTCGTACTAATAATATAGTAATACATAAGTTATATTTAGGAAGGGATAGCTTTGGCAAATACAAGACAGGCAAGGTCACATACAGGAAGTAGAATCGCGGTCGGGGTGATACTTATCGTCGTATCGCTTTTCTGCTTTTTGTCAATAGTCGGTGCGTTCGGGTTGGTCGGTAGAGCTGTGTACAGCTTCTTTTGCGGATTCTTCGGACTTGCGGCGTATGCGTATACTATCATTGGCGTCATTCTCGGTATAGCGGTTACGTTTGGCATCAGACCGAGAATGCGCTTTTCGCGCGCACTGCTGTTTTTCGGAATGCTCATTTTCGCAATACTCGCTTTGCAGGTGTACACTTCAAGCGGTCACATCATCGGCGCAAGCTACGGCGATTATCTCCATAACTGCTACGCCAATACGAACACCGCAGGCGGTTTGCTTTTCGGTCTGGCGGCGTTCCCAATAATGAAAGCAATTACGGCGGTCGGTGCGCTCGTTGTGTCGTGCGCTGCGTTTTTCGTACTAGTGCTTATCGCAATTTTCCCGTCGATACGCCGTAACGTCACCTACGACGCTCCGTCGCGCAGAGAACGCAAGGTCAAGCCCGCAAAAGAGGGCAGAAGCGAGAGAAGTACGGAAAGCCGTACGCTCTTCCCCAAAAAGCAAAATACGGAGCATCTCATTGAGGCTACGAGTGCGCCCGTCATAACCGATTTGTCGCAAACGCAGACAGACCCTCTTTACGTAGTGGACGTCGAGGGCGACCCTATGCCCCAAAGACGTAATAGAAAGGCTAAGGGGGCGGACGGATATCAGCCGCTTTCTACCTTCAATCCGCTTTATCCCAATAGGAACGGCGGCTACGAGGACGAGGTGATTGCTCCTCAAAGACAGCCTGATACGGCCTACGTGAATATGAGTACGCAGGATATGGCAAGAGATATTCTCTTTGGACAGAATCCGAGCGACGAGATTATTTCCCGCTTCAACGACGCGCGCAATAAGCAGACGAATACCGCGCCCGTCTACAACAACGCCCGCCGTAATGAGATGAGGGCGCAGTTCGGAGTGCCGCAGGAGTCTATGCGCGAGGAGTTTATCTCAAAGTTCCGCGCTCCTAAGCAGGAAGAGGCTAATGAGGTATACCCGCAGACGGGTTATCCAATACATTTGCAGGAAGGACAGATTGTCGGAAATATCTCCTCGCAAACGAATAGCGCGCAGGAACAGCCTGCAAAACAGCATAACTTCTTCTCCTTGCAGGAAGAGCAGAACAGACTGTTTATGACGACGAAGCGCGAGGATGTAAGGAATATGTTCGGACAGCAAAAGTCCGTTGTTAAGTCCGATAGAGTTATGCCAAGACTCAGCGACGCGGACGCGATAAATTCCACCATACGCAAGGCGGAGGATGCGGTAAGCGGAGAAGTGAACGTCGGTATGCTTGGCGCGCTCAATCTTGCAA
>CAMWIB010000200.1 GCA_947174215.1 uncultured Clostridia bacterium | reverse complement strand
TACCTGCTCTTGCGTCGCCTTTAAGATAATCCGTCACCTCTGTGGCAGTGTCTTTTGTAACGAGCGCCGTAGAACTGTTGTTATAGTTGGCGTATGCTATCGTATAGCTCAGCTTCTCGCCGTCGACGTGGCTGTACGGAAGCGTAAGGTATGGAATAACCACGGTAGCAAGATTGTTTTTGAGGTTATTCTTATTATAAGTAAACGTGTAAGAATCGCTAAGCTGAGTTTCGTTAGCCCAGTGACTCTGTACGCCTGTAACGGTAAGCTGAGTTTCTACGCTCAGTCCCGTATAGTTGCCGTTGGGGTCTGCGGGAACTTCGACGGTGAGAATGTATGGGTCTTGGCTCTTGTTTCTCGAATTTATCCACGCATTAACGACGTCGATATCGGAGGTTGAAACGTTGTTTACTCCGTCACGATATCTATACGTCACTTGACCGTACTTCGGAACTGCTTTATTGATTACGAACGACTTGTTTTCGTACTCTCTTACGAGCGTTTGCGCAGGAGCGTACTCCACCCAGTCGTTTGTCGCCTGCTTAATCTCAACCTCTACGGTTTTCGTAAGGTCATTATAGTTCGCGCAGGTGACGACGACCGTAACCGTATAAACTGCTACGTTACTATCTTTGAGATGCGCGAGCATCAACGTAAATGCGTTTTCTCCTTCGAAAGTGGTTATAGCTTCACTGTTCTTTACTCCAACGTAATAGCCGTATTCCACTGCACTTCCGTCGGCAAGAACAAGACCTGTTGTCTTGATTTTTGGCTCGGTGAAGACCTTTGCACTGTCTGCGACGCCCCACGTCCAACTGCTGTTTGCGGGTTCGGTTTGCCATTCGAGGCTCGCCGCGTTGACTGTGACGTAGGTTACCTTGCTCACTTCCGCGTAGTTGTCGGTTGCGGCAACGGAAACGGTGATAACGGAGTTGCCTACGCCAAGCTGTCTAAGACCGTGCTTTTTGACGCCGCCCTCATCAACGCCGTCGATGATTGTCTGCAAGTTGGTGGTCTTTACCTTGGTAATTGTATCCGTATATCCGTTGGGACCCGTGATATAGTAAGTGACGCGCTCGTCGTCAGTCATAAACTTTGCCGCCGCTTTTATAAAGCCCGTGTTTACGGTGACTACGCTATCTATCTTTCCCCACGTCCAGATGAACGTACTCTCAGGCTCACAGCCGACTTCCCAGCTGTTATCTGCGCGTGCTATCTCAAAAATTGCGGTGTAAGCAATTTGTTGATAGTTGGTGCTTTCCTTTGCGGTGGTAACGTAAGCGTAAGTACCTGCGTTTGCGGTTGCAATATTGGTCACTTCTTCCGCGTTTGCCACCCAGATGCCGTTCTCTATACGTGCCGTGTAGTAATGGCTTTCTATACCGCCGTGTTCCTTAACTGTTTCACCGGTGGTAGGAGTTTTGGCGGTTGTGCCGTACGTCCAGCCGTCTATCGTAGGAATACTGCCAGACTTCCAAGCGTTCGCCGCTTTTGCAACTGCAAAACGTACGTTGTGCGTTGCGGCAACGAAGTTCTTCTCCTCTGCCGTCGTTGCGCCCTTGGACGTAACGAAGAGGTTGTAGCTTCCCGCATTGAGCGTATCGGAAACGGAAGCGAGCTTGGTTTGCAGTTCGTCGAAAGAGAGATTGACGAAGCCGTCAAGGTTTTTGTCGATATTGCCATCCGATTTGAGAGTCTGCACAGTGTAGTACACCGCACCAAAGTCCGCTTTGCCGTTCGTAAACAACGCCGCTTTATACTCCTCGTACGTCCAGCCCGAAATGGTTGGCAGGGTCTGCCATACGTTTGTAGTCGCCTGCATTACGATGAAGAGTATGCTTGCCTCCAAAGGTTTATAGTTGTTTACGCCGTCATTAAGTGTAGCCGTCAACGTATAATACCCGACAGGCAGATTATTAAGCTTTGCAACAGCGTCATCAGACAGCTTGTATGTTCCGTCCGTATCTTTATCGATTGAAAGCTCTACGTCGCCGACCTTATAAACAACCTTATCTATGTCGGAATATCTCGGAACGCCCGCAACGAAGTCAGATTCGAAGCGGCGGTATTGATATGGCGTAATTGCGGGGGTTGTTTCCCATACGTTTGTCGCAGGAGTAATCTCTACTTTGCTGCACAAATCCCACGGAGTATTGAAAGCCGTAACGTTGACGTCCCTTGCCGCAACGTAGCTATCAAGGACGTATGTGCCAACTGACAATTCATTGAGCGCCTTCCTGACGTCTTCATCTTCGACTTCACCCCTTTCGTTTACGGTAAAGTACTTTCTTCCTTCAATCTCGATATTGCCGATTTCGAGCCATTCATATTCTTCGTCTTCATTCAGTGTACCAAAACGATAATAAACCTGCGCACCCTGATAGGTAAGCGTACCTGTTATCGTATGCGTAACCATAGAGAAGCCGTCAAACGACCAAGCCGTCATTTGAGGTGCAGACTGCCACGAGTTGATATCGGGAGTTATCGAATAACGGACTACAATAACCTGTGCGGTATTGGTGTTGCTTTCAACCGTTATATCGTTTCCTGCCGTATCCTTCCAACGCATTAGAAGCGGGTCATTGATAGTGACCGTTACGTAATGATTTCTGTCTACGGTGATATACGCGTTTTCCGTTTCGTCATCAAACGAATAGGTATAGTTTACGCTGTACGGAACGGTTGCATAGACTTTTGAACCCGTATAGACGTATGTACCCTCATTGATTTTTGACGCAAGGTCGGAAGCGGACAGCAGATTGTATATTATTGAAGTAAATCTGAAATCTCTGCGCGGCTCGTCTTCCTTATCCGTTTCACCAACCGTTACATAGTTTAGCGCGGACACCGAGTAATAGACGAGGTACTCTCCTACCGATTTCGGTGCGGCGGAGAATCTCGCTAAGTCGGTTTCATCGTAATATGTCGTTGTC
>CAMWIB010000199.1 GCA_947174215.1 uncultured Clostridia bacterium | reverse complement strand
ACCTATAACCGAGCCAAAGATAAGGAAGAATACAAGCGCGCAGGCGGCGTTTATTCCCAGTATTTTGAGCGTGCAGATAAAGGACGGTTTAAGCCCAGAGCTACCCCCGCAATCCGTGCATGATGCGGAAAGTATATTCGCCGTTGCAAGCACCATACACACGAAGCTCGCAAGGAAAAACGGCATATAGATAAGTAGCAGATTCAGTACGCCGTAGCCCTCATATCTGCCAATAAGCGCACAGCTATACCTTCCGAAAAGAAATCCCAACAGCGTAAACGGGATTATGACAAGAATCACCGTCTTATTGTTTATGCCCGCGATAAGCAGCACCGCATAGCAACCGACAAGCCCGAGTATTGCTATAAAAAACACCCTTGCGGAGCCTGTTTCCATATCTACACGAGGTATCCGCTCAAAGCTTCCGTCTACGGCGCGGTAGGTCAGAATTATGCCAAGCAGTATGCCTATGACGAAAAGCACAGTCGTACAGATAACCACCTTCTTATTCTTATCAAAAAAGGTTCTCAGCGATGATAGAAATACTCTCGTGCGCAATGATGACATATAAAAAGCTATTCGCGCCCTCAAAGTTCTATGACATAATCTCTCAATAAATCTCAAATATCAACGCATTATGTCAGTGCGGCGCGCGTACGCATTTGCTATACTCTCTGCGTGAGAAGCAATGAGGTAAAATCAAAAAAATATCTGTTACAGCTTGGCTTTCAGCCAAACCTTAAAGGCTACGTGCTTTTGAGTAGGCTCATAGAATTCGCACTTGACGGACGCGAAATCCTTCCTCTCAAATATAGCGGATATAAAATGTTGGAATCAGAGTTCGGCGTGAACTCCGCAAGCATCGAAAAGGATATTCAAAACGCAATATCCTCCGCTTGGCTCAGAGGTAACGTGGATACTCTGTACCGTGAATTCGGCGAAACTCTCGACGAAAACAAGGGTAAGCCTACGAATAAGCAATTCGTACTCACCGCGCTTGAACGGCTATATTGATAAGCACAACTAACACGGCATAACCATTTGCTCATTTCCAATTATATAACCTTCCTAACGTAAATGACAGCTACAAGTAGCTGTCATTTACGTGTCCAAAGACATGATATATTTCTACGTTCAACCTCACCGCCCTAAGACGATAGGTGCGTTGCAACATTAGCACATTAAAGTCAATAGTACATTTCGAGATAAGCAACTATATAACGATTGACCGGGTTGAGTTTATAGTTTTCAACATTCTAATCGCATATTCCATATCACTCGTTACGCTACCGCTTCTTCACAATACTCGCACGATATCGCGGTAGACTGTGAATTTGTCGCATAGTCGTACATAAATCTGCTATGCACAGCGTATCCGCGCGTCGGGTCCTGTACGAATACGTGAGTAACTGCACCTACGAGTATGCCATCCTGTATAATGGGGCTTCCGCTCATGCCCTGCACTATGCCGCCCGTCTTTTCAAGTAGCTCCTTATCGCGTACGGCAATCACCATTCCCTTTTCCTCTGCGTCGCTCTGAGAAACGACCTTTACAATGTCAATATCGTAAAATTTTGGTTCTGTGCCGTCTATCGTCGTATATACCTTTGCCGCTCCGGGTTTTGCCTCGCCTTTCTGTGCTATTCTATATAGCTCGCCGTCATAATCAGCGGTATACTCGCCAAACAATCCGATATTCGTATTCATCGTTATCTTACCTATCGGCGTAGACAGTCTGTTTACGTCGCCAACAAGACCGCCCGCTTTTCCGCGCTCACCCTTTACGATATCGTCAATGCTTGTTTTATAAATGTTGCCATAGGTAAGCTCGTAAGACAGTCCGCTCTCATTATCAGCTATATAGTGTCCAAGCGCTCCAAACCGCCCGTCCTGCGTGACGAAGGTAAGCGTTCCCACACCGCCGACGTCCTCTTTTAGCATAAGTCCAAGCTTTTTCTGCCCCGTAAGTCTATCTGTCGCAGGTAAAATATTTGTATCAAACGCCGCGCCGTCACGTATCGCCTTAACAGATACCGCATCATTTGACACACCGTCGAGTACGGTTTTAAGCTGGTAAATGGAGTTTATATCATTACCGTTTACCGAAACAATCACGTCGCCAACCTTTATTCCGCTATTCCTTGCAGGATATACCGTTCCGCCATCAGTAAGCACCTCGCTTTCACCAATGACGATAAGTCCACCCGCGTTGATGGCAATTCCAATCGGCTTTCCGCCTATGCGCACGTAAATGTTGTCATTTTCAACCGCATATTTTGAAGCATACGTCAACTTCCGTTTCGCCGTAACACTCTGCTCGTTCCTTTTAATAATTGACGATGATGTATTATCATAAACGGCATTTTTTGTAATACTCTGTCCGAATATAAAAGCAAAAAGGCACACAGTAGCCAATATCACCAATACCCTAACAATCTTCCCTCTTGCACTTGAAAAACTAAAATCATTCGTGTTTTGCATACGATTAGCATTATCCCACCGCGCAAAATCTTGCGTGTAAATAAATGTAAATAACAAAATCCTAAAATACCGCTATGTATCATCTTATATCTACCAATCAATTTCTATTTTGCAAAATGAGGGGATTCACTTCCCTCATTTTGCCCCTTACGAGTTTGCGCTCACAGCACATCTCGTGTGTTTATTTTTGCACCTATTCTAAACTTTATTATAAACACACGAATGCGCGTACCGCACGGGGTCCCCACAAAACGTACCTTCAAATATCCTTTAATAATCTTAAATTGTGGGGTGTAAGGTGTGACGTCTGGCGCAAATATGCGCTCAATAGCGCAAATTTGTCGAATTTTGTAAACTTTTGCCATATGCAACATACAATACTATACAACCTTGGAGGGCTTATGGCTTTGGACAGTCTGATGATGCTTTTGAAAAACCTAATCATATTTTCTTCCTATGTGACGGAAAAAAG
>CAMWIB010000198.1 GCA_947174215.1 uncultured Clostridia bacterium | reverse complement strand
GGATAGAAGTATTCCCATTGCTCCGAGGTAGGCTACGAGCTAGCTTCACCCTGCGCTCACGAAAGGCAACGGTAGTCCCGTCGGTGGAACCGCGCCGCATACGACCGCCACGTTGAGTAGCGCCTGCACCGTAGTCACCGCCGTTATGCCCGCCGCAAGATAGCACGAATACCTGTCCTGCGCCTGCCTTGCAATCTTTATTCCGCGCACCGCTATCGTCAAAAATAAACCGACTATCACCGCTACGCCGATAAGCCCCGTTTCCTCGCCTATAACGGAAAGAATGAAATCGCTCTCCGCAAACGGCAAAAACAAATACTTCTGCCTTGATGCAAACAGTCCCACTCCAAACAGTCCGCCGCTTCCAAGTGCATAGTAGGACTGTATGAGCTGATATCCCTCTTCGAGTGGCGACTTCCACGGGTCGAGGAATGCGAGCAATCTCTGCATACGGTACGGCTCCAATATGACGAGCGCGACCGCGCCTACCACTACGGGAACGACGAGCAACAGCAAATGCTTCACCCTCGCGCCGCCTACGTACAGCATAATGAATATCACCGCCACCGCGCACATCGTTATAGACATATTCGGCTCTAACATAAGAAGTACGCACACCGCTCCGCCTACGAGTAGCATTGCAAGCACGCTACGGAACTTGCTCATATCCAGCTTTGACGCGACAAACGACAGCATCATCACCATAAAAAATTTAGCGTACTCTGACGGCTGTATCGTAAAGAAGCCAAGATTCAGCCAACGCTTTGCACCGTAGCTTTCTACTCCTATTACTGGCAAGAATACCATTCCAAGCAACACGAGTCCGATGAGATAAAGCGGAATCGTAGCCTTCTTTATCTTGGATATATCCACGAAGGACAGACCGAGCATTGCGAACAGTCCGAGCGCAAGCGCGACTGCCTGAGTCTTTACGTAGTGAAACGCGTCGCCGAGCTGTACGTCTGCCGAATATGACGATGCGGAATATATGAAAAGCAAGCCTATCCCGCTTAGTGCAAGCGCAACTATTACGAGCGGAATATCCGCCCTTCCTCTTGCGCGTTCGCCTATGCCTCTACGCGTAAGCGCCCAAGTCCTTTGAAAACCGCCGCTCATATCAAAGCCTCGCGCGAAGCTCTTTCACGCACGCGTTGAAATGCTTTCCCCTCATCTCATAGCTTTCAAATTTGTCAAAGCTCTTTGACGATGGAGAAAACAAGATATTGGCATATTCATTAGCTTTTGCAATATCAAACGCGCTGAACAGAGCGGACTTAATATCGTCGTATACGGCTATATTTTCATAACCCGCCGCTTTCGCGCTTTCCATAATGCTCTTTGCATTGTCGCCGCTCACCGTAATAGCCTTTATATTATCGGGAAGCTCCGCGAACAAATCGTCGAAGTTTTCCTCTCTCTTCGCGCCGCCGAGAATGAGAACAGTATCGCCCTGCATACCCTCGCAGGCGCACACGCACGCGGACACGTTCGTAGCTTTGCTGTCGTTGTATATCGTTACGCCGTCAAGATTGGCTACCTTCTCACGGCGGAAGTGCGGGCGTTCAAACTCTATCGCACCCGCCGCCACGTTATATGCCGACACACCGTGAGTCATACATACCGCTACCGTCGCAAGCAAATTTTCAATCTCCGCGCCGCGCATATCCACCTCTTCGAGTTCAAGCACGGGCGCGCCGTCAAAGCACACGAAGCCCGAAGATATGTACGCGCCGCCCTTTATCGGGTGCGTGGTGCTGAACGGCACTTTTCTTGCGACAATGTTAGGTACAAGCCCGCGGATTATATCATCGTCGTCGTTGTATATGGCTATATCCTGCGTGGACTGATGAGCAAATATATTCGCCTTTGCCGCGACGTACTTGTTCATACTCCCATGTCTTTCAAGATGGTCGGGCTTGATGTTGAGAAGCACCGCCGTATCGGGAGAAAACTTTATACTGCTTTCAAGCTGAAAGCTACTCACCTCTATAACCGCCGTTTCCGTAGCGTCGAGCCTGTCGGCTATGGACGAAAACGGAGTGCCGATATTGCCTACCGCATACGAGGATTTCCCCGCGCGGCGAAGTATATGGTCGATAAGCATAGTCGTCGTAGTCTTGCCGTTCGTACCCGTAATTGCTATCTGCTCAGCCTGACAGAACTCGGAAGCAAGCTCCAACTCGCTTATTATCAGCTTGTTTTCAAGCTTTGCATCAAGCAACACTTCCTTGAATCCGTTCACTCCCGGGCTTAGCACGATTACGTCCGCGGAATACAGAATCCCCTTGCTGTTCGTAGCGTGCGGAGTATCCGGTTTATCGTCGTAAATTATCGCCTTCGCTCCCTTATCCCTCACAAGCTGATAAGCGGACAATCCGCTTGCTCCCGCGCCGTAGATGACTACGTTTTTGCCGACTAATCTCATACTGCCCTCGCAAATATCAGTGTCAAAGCTCCTCCTATAAGACTGACGACAAAATATATCGTTACGATTTTACTTTCATGCAATCCCTTCATTTCCAAGTGGTGGTGGAAGGGAGCCATCAAAAATATGCGCTTTTTCGTCAGCTTGAAGTAAAGCACTTGCAATATAACTGATATGCTTGACCATACGAACATTATGCCTGACGACAGAATTAAAAACGGATTTTTCAAAAAAACCGCTACGCTTGCGCACGCCGCGCCGAGTGCGAGCGAGCCTGTATCCCCCATCATTATCTTTGCGGGGAAACCGTTGAACACGAGATACCCAAGCACCCCGCCGAACATAGATACGCAAAATACTCCAAGCGACAGCACCTGCTGTGCGTACGCCGTATCGCCGCTGTCAAGCGCGTCCTTGTAGGTCAAAAATATCAGTAGCGCAAAGCCGAGGAAGTACGCAAGCGAGGTATAGCCCGCAAGTCCGTCAAGTCCGTCCGTAAGATTTACGGAGTTTGTCGTCGCAATGTAGATGAG
>CAMWIB010000197.1 GCA_947174215.1 uncultured Clostridia bacterium | reverse complement strand
TTTCGGGAGAGAGCGAATAGTTTACGTTACCGTGAAGAAGCCTTGTTCAGCAATCCACTTGCAAAGACCTCTGCGGTGATACTTATCGCCTGCGACGAAGCCGCCGCCGTGAATGCAGAAGCATACGGGATACTTCTCGCCGTCGTTCTTCGGAATATAGCACAGGTCGAGCTTTTGCATTGCGCCGCTACCGTAGGCTACGTCCTTTTCCTCTTTGAAGTTTACGCCCTTGAATTTGAGCATTTTCTTTTTATTCTGTCCACCGTCGAAAGACTTATCGATGAACACAAACAAACTTTTTGCAAATGACATAATTTCCTCCTATATTACATTTACAATAATATTATAGAAATTTTATCATATAGAACACTTGATTGCAATACGTTTTGCAAAATAACCGCGAAATTCGCCGCACAAACAGGGACGTTTGCGGGGACCCCGTATAATAAACAGCATAACGTAATTTTAAGTTATCAACAAAATAGGTCTTTATCCGTCAATTTGATTGAACAAATCGAGGTTCTTCTCAACCATATCGAAATACTTATTTACAATTTCAACGTCCTTGTCGCTACCTCTGAACGACGTTGAAAAACTAAGCTTTCCGCATAATGTAGTTACGGACATAAGGAAATACGGCTTATATTTCGTCGCACCCGAAATATACCCGCCGCGAAGCCTTGTACCGCTAAACGCAAGCTTATCGTCGCCGAGCATACCCATATTGCTTACCGCAAGCAACGGATTGTCATAGCCCTGCTTTATCGCAAATTCCGCCATATCCTGCGCTAAAATGGTATACGCGAGGTTGAGAAGAGGAAGAGAATAAAGTCCGATAAACTTATCCCTCTTATAGCCATTCATAGAACGTATGACGTTTACGACCGTATCGCGCATAGTCGCGCCCTTCTCCATCGTGCGGCAGGCAAGCCACGCAGTATGATTGGTAAGACCGCCCTCTGCGCCGCCCTCTACTATATGACGTCTTAAATCTATCGCGCAGGCGACCGTAAGCGGCGTATCGTTTTTCAGGTCGCAAAGCTCGTATAACGTGCGGCAGGTGATAGCCATAACCGCGTCGTTCACTGTTATACCAAGCTTTTTGGCAACCGCTCTCATTTTGGCAAAGCGGTTCTCGTCAATCTCGCGCACTGCGATTCTGTTTACGTCTTTATCGGAAGACTCGCTCCACGGAAATTCAATCTTCGCGTCCTTATTCTTACCAACGTTCTTATAAAGACCGCGCGCTCTTTTAAGGTCGCTATCCGTAAACTTGGAATAGACCTGCTCGTGACTGCGCGAGCCGGACTTCATCTTTAAGGCGGAATAATCGTTCCTCTTCAAAGCGTTGTAGTTTGATACGAGAGTGGAGATGAAATACTTAAAATCGCCGCCGTCCATACACATATGGTTGACGAGTATAGCGAGTACGCTCTTCTCGCCCTGCTCGAACACGGCAACCTTAATCTGAACGTTGTTGTCGTACGGAATTACGCCTGACAAAAACTCATTTGAGGCTTTCTCGGCGTCGTCCACACGGGAAAAACTCACTATATCGTTGACGTCGTACTTTTCCTCTTGCCAGTACGGCTTCGTCACCGTCGTATTGAAGCTGCTGTGCAAAACAGGAGCTTTTTCCACCATAAACAGAACCGCGCTTTTGAGAAGCTCGATATCTATCTTGCCGTCATAGCGCAGTTTGAGGTGTACCATTCTGTCATAGTAGTTGCGGAAAAGGAACTGCATTCTATCCCACATTTCCGCCTTCATTTTATGTCTTTGCTTCATCTTATATCCTTATGCTTAATCGTCCCATTCTGTCCAATAGGATTCGTCAACGGCGGTAGTTTTCTTTGCCTTGACTCTCTCCTTGCCCGATGAGAAAAGCACCGCTTCGCATATTGCGGCGACAAAACCGCCAAGGCAGAGTATCCATGCGGGATGCCATATGTTTATGCCATACATTGAAAGGCTGATACCCAGTATTACGTAAAGCATTACGCAAAACAGCTCTACGAATATGGGAAGCTCAAACCACTTGATTTTGCTCTTCGTTGCAAACGATATCGTCACGTCAACGCCCGCAAGCACCGCTACCATTGCGAGGAAGGTAAGCCAGCTGCCCGTAAGCTTCAAAACGACTTGCAACAATAAGAATACGAACGTACTAAGCAGCACCGTACCGATAGCCGCAAACAGTCGTAGCGCGTTGTACCACTTTTTCTTTACGCTCTTGACGCTCGAATATGCCGAAAGCGCGGTGAGTCCGACGAGGATGCCGCCAACGAGTATAAACCACGTCGGGTGCCATATCTTAGCTACGCAACCGACGATGATATATACGAGCGTAAGCAGGAACACGTAGCCAACAGCCGTAAGCGTACCGAGTACGGATACGCGGCGAACTATTTCCTTCTTGACCGTATTATTTTCAAAGTCGTGAAGCGTATTTTCGAAATCGCCAAGCTCGCCTATAACCATATTGTAAATGAGGTCGTCGTCGGCAACGCCCTTTATGCGCAATTCGTGTTCGCGGTCGAGCATTTTTGTAAGCATCGACTTGCGGTATTCCATTGCCGCCTGCGTAGGAGCAATATGGCGGAACTGTTCTTCAAGATACCTCTTAAATCTTTCTTTCATAATATCCTCTCACTGCTTTGAGTTTATGCACCTTAGTGCCAATTAAATATACCCTATTTTGAAATGTTCGTCAACGCCAATGATATTTATTCACTAAATCCTAAGTATATAATACCGCCGTCGACTTTCTTGCAAAATAAAATTAGCACATTTCAACATCCAAAACAATAAAAAACGCTGAACGAATCGTAGAATCACTAAACAAATCGTAGAATTGACGTCATTTTCAAATTTTATTATCAAATTCTCAATACCATAACCTTTTTTCAATCAGAGGAATAGTATGTAGCAAAGAGATTATTCCGTTTTTGCTTACATAAATTTAGGA
>CAMWIB010000196.1 GCA_947174215.1 uncultured Clostridia bacterium | reverse complement strand
TGCTTGGCGAGTTCACTCTCTCGTTCGGAATGGAAAGCGAGGAGCTTGAAGATTTGAGTATGGCGGCAGAGTTTATGCGCAGTGAAAGCAACGACCTTTCCGGGCTTCTAAAAGGATATCTTGGCAAAGGCTACTCCGTTGCAAGGTCGCGCACTATGGCGCTTAGTGAGCTTCGCCCCGATATGGCGAATATGCTTAAATCCCCAAACAACATCTTAGCCGTCGAATATATGAAAGCCGCTTCTTCTTACGGCGGCAAGGTGAATTTCCACTCCGTCGTTCGCAAGCCAGACGACGGCAAAAAGTATCTCTCGTCCACGGGCATACGCGAAATGATTAGGAGAGGCAAAGATATAAGCGCACTCGTACCCCAGTTCGTCACGATTGACAATCCTATAAGTTTTGACAAATACGGCACTATCTCCACCTACGCGATGAAAGCTATGTCGCAAGAACAGCTCGGGGGTATTTACAACGTACGCGAAGGTATCGAAAACCGTATTTTACAAGCCGATTTCAATGATATGAACGGCTTCTTAGAGCTTACAAGCCGCAGATATACTCGCTCGACTATAAAGCGTATCGCCGCTTGCGCAACCCTCGGATTAAACAAGGGACTTGCCGAAGTTGCAAAATCGCAAAAGCCGTACTGCACTCTGCTTGCAATCAGACCGTCCAAAAAGAAAGTACTTCTTCCCTTACTTGCGCAAGCCGACGGACACTTCTTCTATAAACACTCCGACTGTCCTCAGGACAGCCCCGTCCGTCCTCTTATCGACCTCGACGAAAAGGCGGCAAAAATTCAAAAATTATGCCACTGATTTAATTGTTTGCTCCGTGGCATAATTTTTTAATTGCTAATAATCTAATTTATTTCAAACGTCAGAATCTATCTCAAACGTACGCACATTTACAAACGTACGCATATTTGCAAGCATACGCCTAATTACAAACGTAAACGTTCGCTATTTTCATAAAATTTAGCGCGCTGACATACCATTTTGTATGTCACATTCCGCGCGCGTTAAGCCGAAATTCTCCATAAGCTTAGAGAAATTTAGACAGCTTTCAAAGGGCAAGATATTTGCCTGTATCGCCATAATTGCGTTTATGGTTATGATGCTGGCTAAGCCTGACTTCTATCTCAATTCCGCGCGCAGAGGTCTTACGCTATTTGCAACAAGCGTACTTCCGTCACTTTTTCCATTCTACTTTTTCTCCCTACTGCTGACGTATATCGGCGCGGCAAAGACGGTTTCCACGATATTCAAAAACCCAGTAAGGCTTCTATATAACGCGCCAAAGGAAAGTGCGTACGTGCTAATTCTAAGTATGCTTTCAGGCTACCCTATCGGCGCGAGTATGACTGCGGAATTATATTCCGCGGGAGCTATCACTCAAAAGGAAGCGAAGTCCATCGCCGCCTTTGCTTCCACGTCGGGACCTATATTTATGCTCGGCACGGTCGGAAGCGCTATATTCAACGACGTACGCGTTGGCGTTGTCGTACTCATTTCTCACTATCTTGCCGCACTCATAAACGGACTAATTTACAGAGTGCGCAAGACGGATAAAAGCAGACGCTCGCGCAAGTCCTCTAATACGGAAACCCCTCCCGATATAAGAATTATGTCAAATCAGGACTACGATAGCCTTATGTCAAAAACTATCGCAAACTCTACGCTTAGTATGCTATACGTGGGCGGCTATATCGTGATATGCGGAATGCTGACGGATACGGTTGCGTTGCTTGGTGTAAACAACTTGCTGTCTACGGTTTTTGGAGAACAGGTTTCACAGGTGCTTATCGCCCTTATTTACGGACTTATCGAAATGACGAGAGGAAGTATCGCCTGTGCCGAGTGCGAGCTTTATAAGCTCGGTATTGCGCTTTGCGCGGGCATAATCTCCCTTGGCGGTCTATCCGTAACGTTGCAGAACTATACATTCCTCTCAAAATGCAATATGCGCTTTATAGACGTAGCCGTGCGCAAGCTCACACAAAGCATAATTGCTTTCGCTCTCGCCTACGGTTTTTCGTTTATATTGTGAACTAATCAGCCATAAAAAAGGTGACATAATAGTTTGACTTTTTTACACTTTGCTATTTATAGTGAGTGCAGAAATTGAATTTTTCACCAATTTCAGGAGGCATTATGAATAAAAATTGGAGTAACACTGCGCTTGTTGCTTATTCTTTGCTACCCAAAATTGTCCGCGAACTCAATTTTGGAGTAAAAACACGGGTGAATTCTGCCTTTCAGAGCAGGCATTTGAAAATGGGAATAAGCAATGAAGAGCTTATTGGTGAAATACTTGAATTGACTGATGAAAAGCGTAAAATAGTAAATCTACGCTTTGTGGTTCAAGATGCTCTCGAACGCCTTAGCACAGCAGAGAAAAATATCCTCGTAGCACGCATAATAGAGAAAAAAACTTTTCAGGCAATATCGGAGGAGTTTGGCATATCCTTGCGCACCGTTTTCCGCCGTGTAAACGCCGCCGAAGAAGCATACGCCTCTGCCCTCAACCGCGCAGGCTTCACAGAGGACTGGTTTGAGCGCGAATATACCGACGACAAATACATCTCCCCCATTCACGACCGTATAATGAACGACAAATATTTTGTTGCAAAAAATCTGTAAACAATAATAAACAAACGGGAAATTCAATTTCCCGCTTGTTCATTATTATCATTATTTGAATGTTCTTCGTTTATAGTCGCATATAAAGTCTGCAAATGATTTTTTACCCAATTTCTCTTTATTGATTTATTGATTTTGTTTACCGAACTATTCATGCAGCAAAAAATTATTAAAGCATATGCAATTGCCACAAGCCATACAATAAATAATAGCCCCGATAAATCTTTATCACATAAGTAACCCGTAAAACATACTACAATGTACGGAACCAAATTAAGGAAAAAGAGTATTCTATAGATATATTTAGTGCGTTTTATTTTCGCCAAATCATTTTCAGTTGCTTTATCATAGTATATTC
>CAMWIB010000195.1 GCA_947174215.1 uncultured Clostridia bacterium | reverse complement strand
GGATAGCACCACGCACGAAAAACTTGACAAGGACCGCTTCCGCCGTGACCTCGGTAACGTTGAAGGCGCTTATCAAGAGATGATGAAGAGAATTTTCGGCTGATAGGAGGCGTTTTATGGGCGGCTTTTTTGGAGCTGTAACAAAAACCGACGCTATTTATGACGTGTTTTTCGGCACGGACTATCACTCGCACCTTGGCACCTACCGCGGAGGTATGGCGGCATACGACGACGTTGAGGGTCTGCAAAGAAAGATACATAATATCCAAAATTCGCCTTTCAGAACGAAGTTTGAAAATATTTTTGAGGAGATGAAGGGTCGCTCGGCGATTGGCTGTATAAGCGACACCGACCCTCAGCCATTGCTTATACGCTCGAAGCTCGGCACGTATGCAATCTGCATTACGGGTATCATCAACAACGCCGACGAGCTAATCGATAAGTACCTGCATGACCATGGCGGTCACTTTGACGCGATGAGCGGCGGTGGTATAAACCGTACGGAGCTTGTGGCTTCTCTTATAAATCAACGCAACGATTTTACGGAAGGCTTAAAGTTTGCGCAGGACGTGATAGAGGGTAGCGCGTCAATTCTCATACTTTGCGACAACGGCAACGTGATTGCCGCCCGCGATAAGTTTGGACGTACTCCCGTGCTTATCGGAAAGAAAGAGGATTGCTACTGCGTTTCGTTTGAGGACTTCGCGTATAAGAAGCTCGAATACGTAGACTACAAGGAGCTTGGTCCCGGTGAAATCGTGGAGCTGTCCGTTGACGGAGTAAAACAGCTCGCCGCGCCCGGTGACAAGATGAGAATATGTTCCTTCCTTTGGACGTATTACGGCTATCCTACCTCCAACTACGAGGGCGTGAACGTGGAAACTATGCGCTACCGCAATGGTGAGATTATGGCGCAGAATGACATCGACAACGGCAAAAAGCCAGATATCGATTACGTAGGCGGTGTTCCCGATTCAGGTACGCCTCACGCGATTGGCTATTCAATCAGAAGCGGCTTGCCGTTTGCACGTCCGTTCATCAAGTACACGCCGACGTGGCCGAGAAGCTTTATGCCAACCAATCAGAAGGACCGCAACAAGGTCGCAAAGATGAAGCAGGTTCCCGTACACGACCTCATCAAGGATAAGAAGCTGCTTTTCGTTGACGACTCTATCGTGCGCGGTACGCAGATGAGAGAAACGGTTGAATTCCTCTACGCTCACGGCGCAAAGGAAGTGCATATTCGTTCCGCGTGTCCGCCGATTATGTTCGGCTGTAAGTATCTCAACTTTTCGAGAGCGACGAGCGATATGGAGCTTATCGCAAGAAGCACGATAAACGAGCTTGAAGGAGCAGACGGCTTCAATTATATCGAAGAGTATTCGGATGGCAGTACCGAGAGAGGCAAGGCTTTGAGAAAAGCGATTTGTGAAAAGCTTCACTTCTCATCGTTGGAGTTCCAGACCATTGACGGCTTGATTAAGTCGATTGGGGTGGAGCCGTGCAAGCTTTGCACATACTGCTGGAACGGACGTGAGTAAATGTACTATTTGGCGAATAACTTTGTCAGCATAGCTCATCTTTGCCGTCGTGTACGCAAAGTACACTGGGCGGCTTGATGAGCAATGCTTTCGCGTTCTTCATCCAAATATTACATTTACGGTTAAATACACTTTATAACTAAGTGCATTTACAATCAATCATCAAATGGAAATAGGATAATATAAACCTAAAACTATTTTCGTTATAAAATTACAAATAAAACACATAGGTGAATTATGAACACAACATCTAAATCTGACAGTTACGCGGCGGCAGGCGTCGACATTACGGCAGGCTATAAGGCTGTCGAGCTGATGAAAAAGCACATCGCAAAGACGATGACTGCGGGCGTATGCGGAGCAGTCGGCGGTTTCGGCGGCTTGTTCGAGCTTGATTTGACAGGTATCACCAAGCCTGTACTCGTAAGCGGTACGGACGGAGTGGGTACGAAGCTCAAACTTGCGTTCCTTATGGATAAGCACGACACGGTTGGTATCGACTGCGTTGCTATGTGCGTCAACGACGTTATCTGCGTCGGTGCAAAGCCGTTGTTCTTCCTTGACTACATTGCGTGCGGAAAGAACGTTCCCGAGCGTATAGCTGATATCGTCAAGGGCGTTTGCGACGGTTGCGTACAGTCGGGTGCGGCGCTTATCGGCGGTGAAACGGCGGAAATGCCGGGCTTCTATCCAATCGACGAATACGACCTCGCTGGTTACTGCACGGGCGTTGTCGATAAGTCAAAGATAATTGACAATACCACGATGCGTGAGGGTGACGTGATGATTGCACTTGCTTCAAGCGGAGTACATTCAAACGGATTCTCACTCGTGCGCAAGGTGTTCGACGTTGAAAACGCGGATATCAAAACTCCGCTTGCGGAGCTTGGCGGTAAGTCTGTCGGCGAAACCTTGCTCACTCCCACGAAGATATACGTAAAGCCCGTACTTGCTTTGCTTGACGAGGTAAAGGTCAAGGGTATTTCCCATATCACCGGCGGTGGCTTCTACGAGAATATTCCAAGAAGCATACCCGAGGGCTTGGGCGCAAAGGTACAAAAGTCAGCCGTCAAGGTGTTGCCGATATTCGATTTGATTGCGAAGAAGGGCGGCATATCAGAAAGAGATATGTTCAACACCTTCAATATGGGCGTCGGTATGTGTATCGTCGTTGCAAAAGAGGACGAGGCAAAGGCTCTCGAAATTTTGAAGGCAAACGGTGAAGACGCCTACGTGATTGGCGAGATAGTCAAATCAGAAGACAAGATTGAAATATGCTGATTAAATCTATTGCAAAGCAAACTCTAAGCGGACTCGCGGCAGGACTGCTCATCACGATAGGCTGTTGCGTGTACCTTGGGTGTGATACGAAATGGGTGGGCGCAATACTTTTTAGCGTTGCGCTCCTATCCATATGTATTATGAACTTTTCTTTGTTCACGGGCAGAGTGGGCTTTATAGTACCCGAGCCG
>CAMWIB010000194.1 GCA_947174215.1 uncultured Clostridia bacterium | reverse complement strand
TCTTTTGCTTGCCCTTCCCAACTTGTCGAGCTTGTCCGACTTGCTGAACTTGTCCGACTTGTCGGGCTTGCTGAGCTTGTTCGACTTGTTGAGGTGCAGCTTCTTTTTGTGTATTCTTTGCATGCGCAGCTTGCGCCATCTCCAGGGCGATTTTATTGCTGCATTGATCCATTGTAACAGCGACTAAATCCAATGCGTCGTCTGCGCTCTCACGTGGCTTCTCTGCGACGTCATCCTTCATCTGAACATTCGGCTGCTGTTCCTGGTCTTTCTGCTCTTGAGCTTGTTGAGCTTTTATGTACGGTTCGATGAGCTTCTTTATTGATTTTGGCAGCGGCAAAGAAAGTATGCCTTTGTCTTGGTTTTTCTTAGATATATGTACTAAGTTCGAGTATAAATCTTCTCCTATCGCTTTTTCAAATATTGCCTCTATTGGATATGATTTTCCAACAAAGTTTTTGACGTCTCCATTTAACAAAGTATTCGGAACATAATACTTTCCATTGGTTTTTTCATCTTGTACAAATCCCAACGCAAAGCGAACATTACCTACAATCATTTCAGTATAAAGATTTTTGGATGAAATAGGACTAAAATATCCTGTCATCTTAGAATTATGAGTAAACTCCATGGCTTCTTTCATAACTGACAACTTTTTTGTTGATTCGCCTGTTTTCGTTAAAACGAAATCCTTTTCGGTTAGTTTTGAACTTCTTGCTTTTTCAAAAAAAACTATGCTTGATAAATCAGTTTTTACTCCTGTCAAATGAAGAAAACTACTCTTGTATGCCGTTGTTTGAAATCCTTGATACGCATTTTTATCATCTTTATAGATAATAAGCATATTCTTATCTATGAAGTTTTTTTCAAACTGCTTTGCTCCATTGGCTATAATTTGCAAATTATCATTAGATGAATTGTCCGTCATAGTTAACTCCTGCACTAAAAAAGGCTGTCATTCCATAGAACAACAGCCGCATTTTAGAAGTGAATGATTTTTACGTTGTCCGCCAACGTTCGGGTTTACCCCGAAGGCAATTCACGAGTTTTTCTGTTGCTCGCCAACTTCCGACGCATACGTTCGGGAACGCTTTCGGATTATTGTGGTGTCATTCCACCAAAGAGTCAATACTGTACGGTCGCTGTACAAAACGCCGCAAGACTTCCTCTTCATCTGTATTATATGCAATTACTGATATTTTGTCAACACGTTATGCCTAATTATTTGCCAACCATTTCGCGGTATCGCACTATGCGCTCCATGTTCTGCTCAATGTCCTGCTCGATGAGCTTGTTTACGTACTCTGCCTGCGTCATGCCCGAAGCCGCAACAAGCGCCGTGAAATCATCCCACAGCTCGTTCTTGATTTTCCACGTGCGTTGAGTGGTTAGATTTTTCTTTGTGTTCTCAGTGGAACCTGCCAACTTAGGTGTCTGCACCGGCGTTGTAAACAAGCTGTTCATGAGTCCGTAGTTTTGATTATTCATACTAATTTTACCCCCTTGAGTATTTCATCGGCTAATCTCGCATAATCGTCTGTAGCCTTGCTGTCGCGCTTATAATCTCTAACGGATAGTCCACTTGCTTGAGATGATGGAATATCCACCGTAAAGCGGATTTTGGTATCGAATATATCACAATCAAGCACAGTCTTGACGTTCTCGCTCAAAGCGTTCTCAATGCTCTTGGTGAGGTTTCTGCGGTTCTGATATTTTACCAAAAGCACGCCCAACGCTCTGATGCCTGGATTAAGAGGTTTTACCTGTTCAATCGTCTCTGCTATCATCTTGATACCTACGGCGCTGAAGTATTCGGCTTCTGCCGGCACAATGACATAATCAGCCGCAACGAGCGCAGCTGCTGTAACTTGATTGACGACCGGCGGACAGTCAATCAATATCACATCATAAGAGCTCGTAAGCGTCTTGACAATATCTCGAAGGCGGATAACGAATGCCGGCATCGATGCAAAGCGCAACAGCTCGTTCTGCAACGACGTATCTGAAGGGATGACGTCGCCGTATTTACGCGTAATTGTTACATCGTCTACGCTGCATGTATTGAGCAACAAGTCGCGCACCGTTTTTTCGGGATTGCGCACATCATTAAATGCTGTCAGATTTGCTTGCGCATCTAAATCGATGCCGAGCACGGCGTAGTTCCTCAGCTTGAGCTCCGCCATGAGGTTCGCCACCGTTGACGTCTTACCGACGCCACCCTTTTGATTAAATACTACTATCGTTTTCATTTTTCACCTCTTGAGTGTATTGATTTGTTTTTCTTTTTGTGTCTTTATTCATCTTCCTTTTCATCTAAATTTATAGGATATGCCGTTCTATGATTTGCCCTGCTTACTTGTTCACGGAAGAAGCAGTAGTTGTTTTTAACACACTCTATTAAGTCCTTATCACCTGCAGTACAATCAAAACCGTACTCCGTGTGAGGATTACAGCGTACCCTAATAGCACAGCTCTTACTGAATACCCCAACATGTTTACCACTTATAATACATGGTGAATTATAACGACGTCTAAGAATCAATGATAAGTGGTTACATTCCTGCGCCCCTTTTAACAAGGCATAATCTTCGGCTTCGGCTAATACTTTCTCTAAAACGTCTTTGCACACTTCTTTTTTGGTAAATATTTCAATGAAGCCATGAAATTTGACGTCGTATATTTCCATAGAATGTTCGTCATCGGAAAGCATAGTACTTGTATAAATAGCAAAGGTATATCCAGTTGGCATCTCTATTTCTTTTATGACTAAACCAAACTTGTCTGCTTCATCGCGAAAAAAGCGTTCGCCGTCGTCTTTGAGCAAAACGCAAACTTCGCTTGCTTTATCTGCCCACATAAATTCAAACTGTTGACCGTCTGCATTGTAAACTTTATCTTGAAACTTTACTTCCTTACCTGTTTCTTTGTTATAAACTCGGTTTATAAAATAACTCATAATTGCCTCTCTGTATTCTTAATAAATTAATCTTATAAGATTTTTCTTATAACGTAAAGTT
>CAMWIB010000193.1 GCA_947174215.1 uncultured Clostridia bacterium | reverse complement strand
ATATACAATCGTAGGATATTTTTCAATATATCGGTTTAATATTTTTTATAAGTTATATATAAATAAATATACCACTACTACTCTCTAATTATGTTGCGATTGTTCTTTGATACTTTTATCATCTTCAAGAGTAAACGCCATCTCCTGCAAAACCCTCGCCGTATGACGAAGTATATCTTCAATCGACTCTCTTCTCTCCTCCAATTTTATCTCAACAGGCCCCCAGAACTCGCACGCCTCGCCGTGACAAGTACGCAAGCACTTTTTTATAATCTTGTCAGATTGATTGAGCGTCATTTTCCCTGACAAGCAGTGTCCGCACGAATCCAATCTTTGAAAAGTACCACCTCTCATTTTGACGTAATGCCAAGATAGATACCTGCAATTCTTACAGCTTTTAGTTTGATTTTCCATATACACCTCGTAATAGTTTTTACTACATATAACACATTCCAGTAAAAAAAACTTAACACTCCCGAAAGTCGGGTAAGAATTTTATATAATTTGGAATTATAGTGAAATGTAAATTGCCTTTGTGGATTCGTCATTGCGAGGCATTTATTGCCGAAGCAATCCAGACCGTTACGGTTTAATACTGTTCATTCTGGATTGCTTCGCTTCGCTCGCAATGACGGAAAACACATGCGATATGACGGAACATGTCACCGAACACAATATAAAGTGAAATATAAAAAGCAAGGCATATACCTTGCTTTTTTACTATTAAATGCACTAATATAACACAATTTTACTTCTTTCCGTATGCCATTTTCAAACGTTGCTCACCAGACAAAATGACTTTTCTAATGCGGATATTCTTGGGCGTGACTTCAAGCATTTCGTCGTCGTTCAAAAACTCTATCGCTTCTTCAAGGCTGAATCTGCGCGGTGTGTTGAGTCTGAGCGCTTCGTCGGAGCCTGCGGCGCGCATATTCGTGACGTGCTTACGCTTACATACGTTTACGCGGATATCCTCGGCTTTTGGCGATACGCCGACGACCATACCTTCATACACCATTGTCTGCGGAGTGATGAAAAGCTGTCCTCTGTCCTGCGCGTTGAAAAGTCCGTAGGTTGCCGCTTCTCCTGTTTCATACGCCACGAGCGAACCTGTATATCTGCGCGGAATTGCGCCCTTGTACGGCGCATATCCGTCGAAGAGCTGATTCATAACGCCCTCGCCCTTCGTATCCGTCAAGAACTCGTTCTTGAATCCGAACAGACCGCGTGCGGGAACGATAAATTCTATCTTAATGCGGTCGCCCGCAGGGTTCATCGTGACAAGCTCGCCCTTACGCATACCCATGCTTTCCATAACGGAGCCTACGCACGTACTCGGCACGTCGATATACAGCCTTTCCATAGGCTCGCACTTTACACCGTCAATCTCCTTGAAAATGACCTTGGGAGTGCCTACGCCAAACTCGTAGCCTTCGCGGCGCATTGTTTCGATAAGTATGGAGAGGTGCATTTCTCCTCTTCCGCACACCTTGAACGTATCTGGGCTTTCCGTCTGATATACGCGCAAGGATACGTCTTTGAGAAGCTCCTTAAACAGTCTGTCGCGCAGGTGTCTTGACGTAACGAACTTACCTTCCTTACCCGCAAACGGGCTATCGTTGACGGTGAAGTTCATTTCAATGGTAGGCTCGCCAATCTTTACGAACGGCACGGGGTCTATCTTCGCCGTCGAGCAAATCGTGTTGCCTATCGTGATATTCTCGATACCGCTGAAACACACGATATCGCCAACGCTCGCGCTCTCGACCGCAACGCGCTTCAAGCCCTCTATCTGGAACAGATTGACAATCTTGCTCTTATATGGGGATATTCCGCTATGATAGTCGCAGACGATAACCTCTTTCGCCATATCAACCTTACCGCGCTCGACTCTTCCGACGCCGATACGACCGACGTAGTCGTTGTAGTCTATTGCGGATACGAGAAGTTGAAGCTCGCCTTCCTCATCGCCCTCGGGAGCAGGAATATGTTCTATTATCGTATCGAACAGCGGCTTCAAGTCAGTGCCGGGGACGTTGTAGTCCTTCGTCGCAGTCGCGTTCTTACCCGAGCAGTAAAGTATAGGACTCATAAGCTGTTCGTCCGTTGCGTCCAAGCTGAGCAACAGCTCCAATACCTCGTCAGCAACCTCGCCAAGTCTTGCGTCGGGTCTGTCAATCTTGTTGACTACGATGATGATTTTGAGTCCCAAGCCAAGCGCCTTTTCAACGACGAATCTCGTCTGCGGCATAGGTCCTTCCGCCGCATCAACAAGCAGAACTACGCCGTTGACCATTTTGAGAACGCGCTCAACCTCGCCCGAAAAGTCCGCGTGTCCGGGGGTATCGACTATGTTTATCTTCACGCCGTTATAGTGTATTGCGGTGTTCTTTGCAAGTATGGTGATTCCGCGTTCGCGCTCCAAATCGCCCGAGTCCATAACGCAGGTCGCAACCTGCTGGTTCTCTCTGAACGTACCCGACTGCTTCAACATACCGTCTACGAGCGTTGTCTTGCCGTGGTCTACGTGAGCGATGATAGCGACGTTTCTCAAATCTTCTCTAATCATATATAGCCTTCTTAATGTATAATTCCCTATAAAACTTGAATATATTAGCACATATGCGTTGAAATATGCAAGCTACTCGGCGTTATGAGTAAAAAATATATTTATATTTTTTGGATTTTGACAAAACACTTGTATTGTTCAACCGAAGTGATATAATTCAAATTATGAAAAGCCTTAAAGAACTTTATAAAATCGGCAGAGGTCCGTCAAGCTCGCACACCATCGGACCAGAAAAAGCCGTCACTCTTTTTGAAAGTAAAAACCCGAACGCTACCTCATTCAAGGTCGTGCTTTTCGGCTCGCTCGCGCAGACGGGCAAGGGACACGGCACGGATACCGTCATAAGAAAGACCTTCACAAAACCCGTAGAAATCGTCTTTGACCCCGTGACCGCTACACACCACCCCAACACCCTCGACCTGTACGCCCTTGACGAAAACGGAACCCCTACCCCCTCGTGGCGCGTGTTCAGCGTGGG
>CAMWIB010000192.1 GCA_947174215.1 uncultured Clostridia bacterium | reverse complement strand
CCCCTCGATAGCCCCCGCTTTTCAAGCCTTTCAAGCCTTAGCGTCATAGGCGTATATACAAAAAGAACCTCG
Organism: uncultured Clostridia bacterium; assembly: GCA_947174215.1. GTDB lineage: Bacteria > Bacillota > Clostridia > Christensenellales > CAG-917 > CAG-475. The sequence continues at coordinate 2,975 of CAMWIB010000192.1, read as the reverse complement.
TCAAACAGAGTCTGCGCGCCGCACTCCAAAAACAGCGGCATTTCAACGACAAGCGGGCTTGACTTCTCCTCTCTTATACGAGCGAGTATGCGCGGGTGCGCTATCTCGTTTAGCTTGATTCTCGCACTGTCGTCGGAAAAAACTATCTTTGCAAGAATAGCTCTGTCGATACGCCCACCGCATACGGCAGTTGGAAACGCCCTTGCTATCTCAGCAATATACTCGGGAGTGTTCAGCAAATCGGAGTTTATTTCGTCCGCGCTCAAACAGGCAAGTCCCATATCCCTCGCCACTTTAAGCACCTCGCTCTTTCCCGAGCCTATTCCCCCAACTATCGCAATTCTCATTCGTTTAATTCGCACTATAACTCTTAGTTGTTACTTCTTCACTCTTTTACTATTGTTTGTTATCTAAACTTTTCCAGAAGCACTCTAATTACTTCTGACTTATTCACTAACCTCTTCACGATTATCTCTTACTTCAATATTACTTCTTCACTCTTAACTATTACATCTTCACTATTTCAGCTCTCCCCAATTATCAGCCGAAGTCGCCTTTGCGATTAGCGGGACGTGGAGCTTTACTGCGTTTTGCATTTCCTCTTCAAGCAGTTTCATAACCTCTTGTATCTCGTCGCGCGCAGTATCTATGATAAGCTCGTCGTGGATTTGAAGTATCATCTTTGACTTCATTCCTTCGAGTCGCTTTTCCACTCCCAGCATAGCGAGCTTTATGATATCCGCCGCCGAGCCTTGAAGCGGAGTATTCATCGCCATACGCTCCGCCGCCGCACGCACGTTGTAGCTTGAAGCCTTCAAGTCCGACATATTGCGACGTCTGCCAAGCATAGTCTTGGAGTATCCGCACTCGCGTGCTTCGGCAACACAACCGTCCATAAACTCGCGCACTTTGGGGTGAGATGCAAAGTAATTATCAATAAACTCCTTCGCCTTATATTGCGGTATTGACAGGTTTTCCGCAAGACCGAAGCCGCTTATTCCGTAAATTATGCCGAAGTTTACAGCCTTCGCATCCCTACGCTGAGCGGGCGTAACTTCGGATAGCGGTATGCCAAGAATCTGCGAAGCGGTGATTGCGTGTATATCCTCGTCATTGTTGAACGCATCGATAAGCTGTTTATCCTCGCTCATATGCGCGAGCAGACGAAGCTCAATCTGCGAGTAGTCCGCCGACACGAGTACGTTGCCCTCGCTCGGCAAAAACGCACTCTTTATATCCTTTGCTTCCTCACTGCGCGTGGGGATATTCTGCAAGTTCGGATTTGTTGATGAAAGTCTGCCCGTCGTCGTTACGCATTGATTGAATTCAGTATGAATTCGTCCTCTTTTCACAAGCGGTTTGAGTCCTACGACGTAGGTGGACTGCAATTTTGCGAAGTGGCGGTACTCCAAAATATCGCTGACTATCGGATGCGCGTAAATGAGATTTGCAAGCACGTCCTCGCTTACGGAGTAACCCGTCTTTGTCTTTTTGCCGTGCGGAAGTCCGAGCGTTTCAAACAGAATCTCGCCGAGTTGCTTTGGAGATGCAATATTAAACGGTTTCCCTGCGCTATCGTATATCCGCGCGGTAAGCTTATCTATAATAGCTCCGTATTTAGCTTCAAGCTCGTCAAGCTTTGAGGTGGAAACGCATACTCCGCGCTCTTCCATATTGCGAAGCACTACGCAAAGCGGCTGTTCAACTTCAAAGAACAGCTTATCGAGTTCTTTTTCTTTCAGCTTGGCAAGCAGTCTGCCTCTTTCTATGAACAACTCGACCGCGCCAACCGAGTCCGTACCAAGCACCTGCGACAGACTTTTTATCGGCGCACTTTCCCTTGCAAGGTGAGCGGCAATCATAACGTCAAAGAATCTCTCATTGTCAAAGCCATACGCCTTTGAAATCGACTTGAAGTCGTAGCATATAAGCTCCTTCTCCTTTGCCGCCTGACGTACCGCCTCTAATGCCTCGTCAAAGTACATTCCGTTGCCAAACAAATCCTCTGCGCAGTTGACGACGTATTCCGTTTTATCGTCAACGGCAAACGCGATATTCTCGTCTATCACGAGTGCGACCTTGTCACCGTTCATCGCATTTGCAATCTCTTCTGCCGATTTGAGATTTACGACGGTCTTTTCCACTACAATCGCTTCCACGCTTCCCTCTTCGAAGGTCATTCTGTTTGCAAGAGAGGATATTTCAAGCTCGGCAAGCTTCGCTTTGACCTCCTGTGAATACACGGGTACGAACGCCAAATCTTCAAGCGTACACTCAACGGGTACGTCGGTTTTGATGATTGCGAGCTTGCGGCTTAGCAATGCGGACTCGCGCCCGTTTTGCACCTTCTCGCCAAGCTTACCCTTTATTTCGTCCGCGTGCGCCAGTACGCCGTCAAGCGAGCCGTACTCTGCAAGAAGCTGTTTTGCAGTCTTTTCGCCAACGCCAGCAATACCCGGTATATTGTCCGACGCGTCGCCCATAAGCGCCTTATAGTCTATAAATTGCGACGTAGTAAAGCCGTCTTGAAGAAGCCTGTCTACGTCATATACCTCTATATCCGTAACGCCCTTTTTCGTCCAGAACACGCGCGTAGTCGGGCTTACAAGCTGAAAGCTATCACGGTCGCCCGTCACGATAATGCACTCGTCGTCAAAGCGATTTGAAAGCGTGCCAAGTATATCGTCACCCTCATAGCCCTGCATACTCACAATCCTTATGCCCATAGCGGTTATAAGGTTTTTGAGAGGCTCGACCTGCTGTCTAAGCTCCTCGTCCATAGGCTTTCTCGCAGCCTTGTAACCGTCATACATCTCGTGACGGAACGTAGGACCGCGCAAGTCGAACGCCGCGGCAATATGCGTAGGCTTCTGCTCCTTGATGAGCCTGAGCAATATATTCAAAAAGCCGGATATCGCTCCCGTATACTGCACCGTAGTTGTTTTAAGATTCGGCAACGCGTGATATGCGCGGTG
>CAMWIB010000191.1 GCA_947174215.1 uncultured Clostridia bacterium | reverse complement strand
AATATATACAACTATATAACGCACACCATCATCATATATAATAAAATATTATATCTATATTTTAGCTTCATAAAAGCGACCAGAGAAAAAATCAAATTCTTTGTCAGTTGTTTAGGCGTTACACTTAAAAGTACAATTCACCCATTACTGAAAAACAGCGATGCTATACACATCGCTGTTGTTTACTTACATTAGAGTTTACTTTTCTTAAAATTATTACTTATTAATAGTGTTCCCTAATTCAAATCGCCTAATAGTTCGATTTTACAGGCGAAAAATATTATTTCCTTCTACGACTGTTGCACTATTCAGTATTGCCATCTTCGCCTGTCTTGGCGTCAGATTGCGATATTTTTGACAAAGCAGACAGCAAGCACCTGCGACGTAGGGCGCGGAAGCGGACGTTCCCGACATAGTAGAATACGTGCCGCCTGCGCTAAGACCTTTGACGTCCACACCGTCGGCAAAGACGTCGGGGCGAGCTACACCCTGATACACTCCGCGCGATGTAAAGCGTGCTACCTTGTCCGTACTGTCAACCGCTCCGACTGCGATAACCTCACTGCTTATCGCGGGGGATTTCAATGAGTTTTCACCGCTGTTACCCGAAGCCGCTACGACAATAAGTCCGCTTCTTGCAAGCATCTCTGCACCCAACTTTAAGGGGTCAGCATAGCTTTGCGGCTCTGCGCCGAAGCTCATACACACGACTCTTATACCGTACTGTCTGAAATTATCAAACAGCCATTGCATACCGTCCAAAATCTTAAACGTACCGCTCTCACCGCTCTCGCCTATGACTTTGAGTCCCACCACATTCGCATGCGGGGCAACGCCGATTATCCTACCGCCCGAAAGCGTACCGTTGCCGCAAGCGACTCCCGCTACGAACGTACCGTGTCCGTTATCGTCATACGGCTGAGTTTCGCCGCCTATCATATCCACAAAATGTACTATGCGCTCACGGGGGATAGACAGGTCGCTATGTAGCGAAACACCCGTATCCATCACGCACATAGTAACACCTCTGCCGTCGAGGTCGGGGGCAAGCTCCAAAATCATACTATCATTCAGATATCCGTTTCTGCGAGTCGCAATATTAGCGCTAGCCCGTTCATTACCCGTCAAGTCGATATTAGTCTTTTCGTCACCGCTTGCAGTGTCCGCAATAGGCAAGTCGTTTTTCTCTTCGTCAAGCGCGAACACCTTACCTTGCGCGGAAACGTATTCCACCTCTTGCATACGTTCAAGCCTTATCGCATCTCTAAGCGAACACTCTATCCCAACCGAGCGAATAAACGGGTATTCCGCCGTCACGTGAAAATTGCGCTCCAACAGCCCGAGATGCAACGGATTGCGCACTCTTACGAGCGCGGTTGCATTCTCCTCCTGACTTAGGATATTTACAAGCCCGCCGTCGAACTTGCTCTGCGCCGCGATAATATCGACAAATCTCTTATCCAGTTTATCCATATCACTTGACCAACATATCCACGAGCTGGCGCATTCTCTGCCGTTGCATATCGTTGAGGAACGGCGAAGCGGTATTGTACAAATTCTCAATAGCCACGGGGTCAAACGTGCCGTCATTTTTCATACGCTCGGCAAGACTCGCAAGCTCACCCAATAGCTGTTCCTCGCTCTTTGAGCTGTACTGCTCGAACTTCTGCCTTACGTCCTGCTCCGTAGTCTGCGTACGCTGAGTGCCATTTTGAAAGCCTGCACCTCGATTATAATTATTTGAGTCTTGATTACTGAAATTATTGCGTTCCCAAAAATTCATTCTCTCCTCCGTCACATTCAATATATGTTGGCATATTATAGACGTGACAGGTGAGCTATGAATTTTGACGTCAACACACTATCTACGCTTATGCAGATGATGAGCGCAATGAAGCCGCGAGCGGACGAAGCCCAAAAATCGCAGGAGGATTCCTCGACAAACAAAAGGCACGAGAATCCGTCCGTATTCGCTATGCAAAACGGATTGGGCGATACCGTTGAAATAGGCGGCAACAAGAGGACCGAAAAACAAAAAAGTCAATCGCAAAGCAATAATATGGGCAACCCTATGGCGGCAATGCTCGAAATGCTTACAGGCTCGAAATCTCAAAACGGTGGCGGCGATATGATGTCATCGCTTATGCCTATGCTTATGAATATGATGAGCGGACGGCAAGCTCAGGCACAATCTACATCGAACGCGCAAAGCACAAACAACAATTCAAATAGCGGAAATGCAAGCTGTAATCAAAATTCTAACAACAATTATGTCAACAATCAAAACTCAAATTCAAGCGATATAAAAGGCTCGAACGTAGAATCTCGTAATGACAAAACAGAAAACAACTACAAAATGAAAACGCAACCGACACGTGATAAATACGAACCGATTGCGTTTGCAGGATATACTCTTATAAGTGCGCTCAACAAGCTGTATATTGCAAAGCGCGTATAGACTTGTTGATGCTTACATCAAAATGTCGTTTGTGTAAATTGGGAACTGCTTACAGAGATTGATTGCTCTTTCTTTCACGCTTTCAATCATGCTCTCACCGCCAAAGATGATATCCGCGATGCAGTCGCCAATAATCGCCATTTGCTCCTCTTTCATACCGCGAGTCGTAACTGCGGGCGTACCGATACGCACGCCACTCGTGATAGACGCCTTTTCGGGGTCGTTGGGGATTGCGTTCTTGTTGAGAGTGATATGCGCCGCGTCAAGCAACACTTCAAGTCCCTTACCCGTCATACCCGTGCCTACGAGGTTGACAAGCATAAGATGGTTGTCAGTGCCGCCCGTAAGGATATTCACACCGCGCTCGATAAGCTTCTTAGCAAGTGCCTTCGCGTTGAGTACGACCTGATGCTGATATTGCTTAAATTCGGGAGTGAGCGCTTCCTTGAACGCAACAGCCTTAGCCGCAACGATGTGCATAAGCGGACCGCCCTGAGTTCCGGGGAACGTGGTCTTGTCAATCTTCTTTGCAATCTCCTCGTCGTTGGTAAGGATAAGACCGCCGCGAGGTCCTCTCAAAGTCTTGTGAGTGGTGGAAGTCACTATATGCGCATAAGGC
>CAMWIB010000190.1 GCA_947174215.1 uncultured Clostridia bacterium | reverse complement strand
AAAGAGATATATGGTTGGCGCAGGTATCAATACGCTTGACTTTGAAAAGCGTGTTCCCGCTCTTGTGGAAGCAGGCGCGGACGTACTGTGCATAGATTCAAGCGAGGGCTATACGATATGGCAAAAACGCACATTAGACTTTATCCGTGCAAAATACGGCGATAAGGTCAAGGTTGGAGCAGGTAACGTTGTTGACAGAGAGGGCTTCAACTTCCTCGCAGAAGCGGGTGCGGACTTCATCAAGGTCGGTATCGGCGGCGGCTCAATCTGCATCACGCGTGAGCAGAAGGGTATCGGTCGCGGACAGGCTACGGCGGTTATCGAGGTTGCAAAGGCGCGTGACGAGTACTTTGAAAAGACGGGCATTTACATTCCTATCTGCTCGGACGGCGGTATCGTTCACGACTATCATATGACGCTTGCACTTGCTATGGGTAGCGACTTCATGATGCTCGGCAGATACTTCGCACGCTTCGACGAGAGTCCTACCAACAAACTCAACATCAACGGAACGTACGTAAAAGAGTACTGGGGCGAGGGTAGCAACCGCGCGAGGAACTGGCAGAGATACGACCTCGGCGGAAAGAGCGGTCTTAGCTTCGAAGAGGGCGTTGACAGCTACGTACCGTACGCGGGCGACTTGAAGAGCAACGTCGGCAGAAGCTTGTACAAGGTGAAATCGACAATGTGCAACTGCGGCGCAATCACGATAGAGCAACTGCACAAATGCGCAAAGATGACGGTCGTATCCGCAACCAGCATAGTCGAGGGCGGCGCGCACGACGTCATAACCAAAAATACGAAATATCACAACGAGTAATACGTTGTGATTTTCTTTTGATACTCGCAATTTGATGTTCTCAAACAATTAGTTTGAAATATCAGTTTGTGATATGCCAAAATCAAAGTAAATTAAAAAACAAAAAATAAAAATTAAAAGAGCAAAAGGAGAGAGATATGGCAGCGTATTTGTCCGATATCGAAATCGCACAGCAGTGCAAAATGAAGCACATCAGCGAAATTGCAAAAATAGCAGGCATCGACGATAATTATATCGAGCAATATGGTAAGTATAAGGCGAAGGTTGATTTGTCTTTACTCAAAGATATTAAAAAAGAGGATGGCAAACTCATTCTTGTCACTGCAATCACGCCAACTCCCGCAGGCGAAGGTAAGACGACGACAACCATCGGTCTTGCCGACGGCTTGAAGAGAATTGGTAAGAACGTTATGGTCGCTTTGCGTGAACCGTCTCTCGGACCTGTATTCGGCGTTAAGGGCGGTGCGGCAGGCGGCGGCTACGCGCAGGTCGTACCTATGGAAGATATCAATCTCCATTTCACGGGTGACTTCCACGCGATAGGCGCGGCGAACAACCTTCTTGCCGCAATGCTTGACAATCATATTCAGCAGGGTAATGAGCTTGGCATTGACGTAAGACGTATCACTTGGAAGCGTTGCGTGGATATGAACGACAGACAGCTCCGCTTTATCGTTGACGGTATGGGCGGCAAGGCGAACGGCGTTCCCCGTGAGGACGGCTTCGATATCACCGTCGCAAGTGAGATTATGGCAGTGCTTTGCCTTTCAAGCTCCATTGCGGACTTGAAGGAAAGACTTGCAAGAATAATCGTTGGATATACCTATGACGGAACTCCTGTCACCTGCGGACAGCTCAAAGCCGCGGGCGCAATGGCGGCGCTTCTCAAAGACGCATTGAAGCCAAACCTCGTACAGACTCTCGAAGGCACTCCCGCACTCGTACACGGCGGTCCGTTTGCAAACATCGCTCACGGCTGTAACTCTGTGACGGCAACGAAGCTTGCGCTCAAACTCGGCGACTACGCTGTAACGGAAGCGGGCTTTGGTGCAGACCTCGGTGCGGAGAAGTTCTTGGATATTAAGTGCCGTATGGCAGGACTTACGCCGTCGGCAGTAGTAGTCGTAGCAACTGTTCGTGCGCTCAAAATGCACGGCGGTCTTGCTAAGACGGAGCTTGCGACAGAGAATCTTACCGCACTTGAAAACGGTATTCCCAATTTGTTGCGCCACGTATCGAACGTCAAGAACGTATACAAACTGCCTTGCGTAGTTGCAGTCAACCGTTTCCCCACCGATACGGATAAGGAAATCGAGTTCATCATCGCCAAGTGCAGAGAGCTTGGAGTCAACACCGTACTTTCCACCGTTTGGGCGGAAGGCGGCAAGGGTGGCGAAGAGCTTGCGCGCGAGGTAGTACGCCTTTGCGAAGAGGAGAAGGGAGATTTCACTTTCTCATACGAGGACGATTGCACGATAGAGGAGAAGATAGAAGCCGTTGCAAAGAAGATATACGGCGGTGACGGCGTAATATTTATGCCTGCCGCAAAAGCTCAAATTCAGACGCTTACAAAGCTCGGCTTTGACAAGTGTCCCGTTTGTATCGCAAAGACACAGTACAGCTTCTCTGACGACGCAACCAAGCTCGGTGCGCCGACAGGCTTCAAGATAACCGTCAAAAACGTAAAGGTATCCGCAGGCGCAGGCTTCATCGTAGTGCTTACCGGCGATATCCTCACCATGCCGGGACTTCCCAAGTCACCTGCGGCGGAGAGGATTGATGTTGATGACAATGGTACTATTTCTGGTTTGTTCTAAAAAATCGCGATAATGAGCGCATAACTTTGTCAGCCGCTATTTTCTTCACCGTCACGTACGTCAGTACGTTGGGCGGTGCAAAAAATAGCGGCTTTCGCGTTCTGCATCTCATTATCGCGATTTTTGTTCACTGTAATATTTTAGGAATTATTAAAGTTTGAAGCATACTAAGTGTACACTCTTCATCTTAATAACGCAATTTTATTTTATTATTTAACTTTGGGAGTTTTCAATTCCAAATTAAACTTGACATAGTAATGCTTTTTGAATATGATAATTATGGCAATATCGCGCGGAGTTGCATATGAGAGATTGACAAAGATAAATCGGAGTTAGATATGGATTTAGATATTTTGCCAGTGGTAATATTTCTATTTTTGGCACTATTAGGTTTAGATGTTGTTAATATCTTTGAAAGTAAAAAATTATTTAGCAGAATATACTATGAT
>CAMWIB010000189.1 GCA_947174215.1 uncultured Clostridia bacterium | reverse complement strand
CAAATCGGAAAGCTCTTCCAAGCGGAATTTCTTCAAAAACTCGTCCGTAGTTCCTTAGAGAACTGGTCTACCGACCGTATCCTTTCTTCCTACGGCTTCGACGAGTCCTGCCTTCAAAAGAGCGGACAGCGCGTACTCTGAGCTTGTACCCGCTCTCATCTCGTCAATCTCAACCCTCGTAATAGGCTGTTTGTACGCGATTGTGGAAAGCACTTCAAGCAACGTCTTTGTAAGCTCCTTTTCTTTGAGAGGTGTAAGCACGTCTGCAACCGCGTCGCCGTAATTGGGATTTGACATAAATTGAAGCTTGCCGTTGAACTCGGCAAGAATGATTCCGCAGGTATCGGCGTATCTTTCCTTCAATTTCTTTACAATCTGATTGAGCTTTTGCGTAGTAAGCTCAGGCACTTTTTCACAAATATCCGATTTTGCAATAGGCGAACCGCTTGCAAATATAATAGCCTCAACTACGTTATCAATATTTTCCATCATCGCCCTCCTCGAACTCTAACAGCACGTCCTCCGTACCCTCTATCGCGTAAATGATAATTTCACCGAAAATCTGCTCCTGCTTTGCGCGAAGCATTCCGTACTTCAAAAGTTCAAGCACGGCAAGGAATGTCGTCACGATATCAAGCTTATCGTAGTCAAACTCAAAAAGGTCTGTAAACAGCATTTCCTTGCGAACCGCTATGATTGAGCGTATGTTCTCCATCTGGTCGTGTACGGAAAACCTCTCCTTCATAACCTTCTTCGGCATAACGGACTGCTCGTGTTTATCTGCATTTGCAAGTACCTTCGCAAACGCCTCGACAAGCTTTGGCAGCGAGAAGTTTACGAGAGCCACGCGGTAGTCCTTATCCGTATACTTCGGCGCGCGATAGAAGCGATTTGTCGTTTCAAGTTCTCTTAGCTTTTCGCTTTGCTCCTTCATAAGCGCGTATTCCTTCAACTTATTCTGGAACAGTATCGCCTCGTACTCGGGGTCGCTTTCATCGTAAATCTCTTCGTCCTCTTGCGGGAGTATGTGCATAGACTTGAAGTAAACCAAATCTGCCGCCATTCTTATAAAGTCGCCCGCGTATTCATAGTCAAGCTCGTCCTTCGGAGTTGAGCGAACGATTGCAACGTACTGGCTCGTAATATCAGAAACGAAGATTTCGTCAATGGAAATTTTCTCCCTCTTTATAAGGTCATACAGCAGAGCCATCGGCTCTTCATAGTCCATTATCTTGAATTTAATTTCCGGCTTGGAATATATGAAACCGCCACCCTCAATCTCCTCGGGGGTGAATACCTCCGCGTCAAGCTCGGAGTCGTAGGATACAACTCCCAAATCTTGCGGCATAGTATCTTTCACTTCGTCAGCAGTCATTATTCCTCACAAACACAGTATTGCGCCAATTGGCACAATTTGATACCATAGAATATTATCATACAGAAGGCAAAAAGTCAAAGCAAATAATATCCGTTTATTGCGCATAATGCTTGTCACATAGATAAAGCGGCATAGTTATGCCGCTTTATCTGATATTCTCTATATCTTTTGTAGATTCACAAACTTTGGTGGGTAGTCAACATTTTCTACACCGTCACATTTTGTACATTATCAATCTATCACGCATTGATAACCTTTCTACATAGTCAAAACAGTTTATCTCGTAGCCCAGTGTTTTCCAATCTCGCCGATTGCGTCAAACAAACTCATACGCTCGACGTCCTCGTTTGCAATGATATTCGTTTCACTCATAACCACTCCGTCTTTAAGGAGATACACCTTACCAACAACGTCACCGCACTTTACGGGTGCTTTCACACTGTTCGGAAGCTCGTATTTCAGTTCGAAGCCCGCGCTTTCCTGCCTTGACATAAACTGTGCCACGTCACGCTCTACGGTGATTGCAATACGGTTCTTCTTGCCGCCTACAACCTCGATTCCGTCCGCAATATTCTCACCCGCTTTAAGAAGTATCTCGTTGCTGTAATTCGCAAACGCATAGTCGAACATCGCACTCATCGCCGCATTTCTGTTTTTAGAGCTGTCCGCGCCTATTATTACGCCTATCACACGCATATTCTGGCGCACCGCCGTCGCCGATAAGCAGAACTTCGCTTCGCTCGTAAAACCGGTCTTGCCGCCGTCGCAACCGTTATAGAATCTCACAAGCTTGTTGGTGTTCGTGATAGTCGTCTTTCTGCCGTCCGGATGCTCGTAGTCTTCAAGCCATATCTTTGCGTACTCGAAGTAAGTCGGATACTTAATCAACTGCGAGAACATAGTAGCCGCGTCCTTTGCGCAGGAAAAACTCTCCGCAGCAGGAAGTCCAGTACAGTTTTTGAAGCAGGTGTTCGTCATACCAAGCTCTGCCGCACGCGCATTCATCTTTGCTACGAAACCGCCTACGCTACCCTCTATATGCTCCGCAAGCGCTACACAGCTATCATTTGCGGAAGCAACGATAACAGTTTTCAAAAGGTCGCCGAGCTTATGAGTAGTATTCGCGTCAAGGAACACTTGCGAGCCGCCCATAGAAGCGGACTCCTCACTTATCTGCACGTCGTCGTCAAGGGATACGTCGCCTCTCTCCACCGCTTCAAGCGTAAGCATAGCCGTCATAATTTTGACCATACTCGCAATAGGCAGACGCTCGGTTTCATTCCGTGAATAGATTACGCTACCCGTGGCGTAGTCCATAAGATACGCCGCCTTGCCCACCGTCTTGAAATCAGTAGCCGCTTTTGCAACTGACTTTGGCATAATACTCATAATTGCCGCAAATACGCTCGCAAGCACGAACATCGCCACCAAAGCTATTGACATAATTGATATTTTTGATGATTTTGCCATAACATCCTCACTATATCTTTTTTGATAGGATGTCACAAATGTATATAAATATACGGAAGCATAAACATTATCCTAAATTATCAGACAAAAGCTCACGCAATGCAAAAATAGTCGAAAGCCTTCTCTACAAAACTGTTTGCCTAAAAAAACAGAATTATATTAGCAATTAGAAAATATCTACTAAATAGCTGATATTTGAAATGCTTGCATTCTCAAAATCAAAACAGCACGACGATAAT
>CAMWIB010000188.1 GCA_947174215.1 uncultured Clostridia bacterium | reverse complement strand
TTTCAATAGAAAATAAAAAACGGCAATCTTTATGAGATTGCCAAATTTTAGTTGAATTATTTCTATCGTAAGCGGTTTGAGTAAGTTGTAAGCGGTACGGAATAATGCCGTTATCAATCGTCGTTTATACAATACGCAGATTATGCCGCATACGCAAAACTAATACCGTAATCGCATTTACTGCTCTTGAAGCGGAAGCTCCATAAGCTCGGGATTCGTGCCGCGCAGTATTACTCGCTTCTGGGGAAGATAGGTGTCGCGGCGAATGAGCAGGGAGTTTATCATTTTGCCGTCCTTGAAAAAGTCAAGATATCCCTCCGATTTCAAGCCGTTTTTGCCGTAGCTGTCAATAACCTCCGTACCGAGTGCAAGCGTATCGACATCGCGGTATTCGGTTTCAAACGGCAACACCTCAATGGTTTCGGAGCGGCGGCGGACGGTTATCTCGTCAAAGCCGTAGACCTCGGCACGGATATATTTTCCGTCCGTCTTGACTTTGAGCGTAACTGCGCCAGATAACGTATTGACAAAGCGGAAGTCCGTTTCCGACGACACCATAGCGTCGAAGGATGGCGCAACGTAGCTTACGGGCAGTGAGTGCGGGCGTACGTGCGATATGGTAAGCCCCGCGAGCAGGGCGCAGTTATATACGGTGCTTGACACCTGACATACGCCACCGCCTATGCCGTCCACAAATTCGCCGTCACTGATGATAAGCGCGTTTCGAAATCCGTTCGCCTCGGTGCGCTTGCCGACCGTATCGTTGAATGAGAACTCGTCCTCGGGATATAGAACTGTACCGTCTATCTTGCGAGCGGCAAGCTCTACGTTGTATTTGCGGTTCTCCGAGCTTTCGCCGTAGTACGTGGTGAAGTGCGCGATAAGCTTTGGACTCTCCGCCATAGCTATCGGCGCGCGGTCTGCGCTTTGCATAATGCTTCCTCCAATCGCGGCGGCGATAGTCATAAACGCTATCGCAAACAGCCGCAACAAATCCATTCTTTCAATAAGTTTACGTTTCATAAGCATAGTATGAGCCAAAACGCAAAAATGTTGAATGAACTTATATAAGAACGCATTTACTATTGATTTACACCGCAAACAGCGGCGTTTGTGGGACCCATAAAAAACACCGTTCATTGAACGGCGTTTAGTTATCGTGCAAATTTTTGTTTTTATTAAACCTTCCGAATTTATTACGTAATACTTTTAATACTTCGGACTTTTCACGCTTATAAAGCCGCCACGTTATGAGGGTTGATACAAGCGCAACGATAAAAACAAATACGAGTATAAGTCCCCAAAGCGGGTATAGAATTTCCATTATCAATGTCGCAATGAACATGAAAATGTCTATACCAATAAAGAAGCACAGACTATATTGAATCCTGTATAATTTGTAAAGAATCCTCTCCCTCTCTTCATCGGATAAACGTCTTTCGAGTTCAACGAGTTTTACTTTTTCTACAATCCTTTCTTCAACCCTGACCTTATCTTCACCAGTCAAGAGATAGTCAACCGTCGTGCCGTAAAGCTCTGCAAGCGAGCCGAGGGTAGCGACGTCGGGCATACTCAGCCCGTTCTCCCACTTCGATACAGCTTGCTTGGTTACGTATATTTTTGCGGCGACGTCCTCTTGCGATAAGCCGTGTTCTATACGTAATTCCCTCAATCTCATTTCAAAAGCTTTCATTTTTGTCCAATTCTAATGTTTATGTATACGTTTTTCAATGTTAATCTTGCTTTTCTGTTGGTTCGGTATTCTGGTCGTTTTTGTTTTTCGCATTGACGTTGTTATCTTCGTCTACCTCTATGTTAAGCTGACGAACCTTTTCTTTTTCTCTTTCGTATCGACGCTTGGCATAAACCGTGCCTACGATTGCAAGGATTAGAAGTGGCCCAAAAACAAGTCCACCCCATGGTTGAACAATAAGAAATATGACAAAAAAGAATGCGATTATAATCGTAATAGTCAATGTTCCATATTTGCGGTATTCGAAGTCGCGCAGTTTATATAGTATCATTTCTTTTTCCTCTTCGGACAGTGGTTTCTCAACTTCAATTATTTTTTCTTTTTCAACCTCAACAATTTCAATTTCTTTCTCAACTCGGACTTTTTCTTCGCCTGTCAGAAGGTAGTCAACTGTCGTGCCGTAAAGCTCTGCAAGCGAGCTAAGTGCGGCTACGTCGGGTAGGCTCAGTCCGTTCTCCCACTTTGATACGGCTTGCTTTGTCACGCAAATTTTATCCGCAACTTCCTCTTGCGTTAAGCCGTATTTCATACGCAAGTCTTTCAATCTGTTTCCAAAGTCCAGCATATCTGCCTCCTATACTTAATATACATATCTTCCCAACCAAATTCAATATTTATTGATAAAAAGGCTTGTCAACTATCAGTTGACAAGCCGAATATCGTATAGAATTAAAGGTGTTTTGTAATTTAGGTATTTTGTAAGCTTAGCTATTATGTGAATTGGAGTGGGGCGGTATCATTCGTCCAGCCCGTCACTATGCTTTCCACATTGTAGCCTTGGGATTTGAAAGCGGATATAAGCTCTGTCTGAGTGGCTATGGAATATTTGTTGCTTTCAAAGTAGCATTTCATCGCGGCTTGGAATTTTTTATCGCCTACGAGCGTGTGCAACGTGTCAAAGAGTAGCGCACCTTTATAGTAGGTTACGGCTACATACTCGCCTTCGGTGAGGTAGGTCGTGAGGTGTCTGTTCATTCTGCCGTCAAAGCCGACGGTGGGTTTGAGTGCGGAGAATGCTGAATACGAGCGCGATATGCTCTGCATTGCCGTCGTAAACGTCGTGCGGTCGCCGACAAGATAATAATAATAGTAAGTGCAGAACTCTGTCAAGCCCTCATCAAGCCAAGCCGAATTCAGTTGGTCGCTACCTACCGCGTTGTACCACCACTGGTGCGCGGTTTCGTGCGTTATCGTGTCGAGGTAGTCCGCGCGTGAGGAAGTTGGGGATATCAGCACGAAGGAGCCGTATTCCATTCCGCCTGCGTTGCTTAGATTGCTTTGTACGACGGTGAAGGTAGAGTGCGGATAATCGCCGAATGCTTCCGAGAAAACCTCT
>CAMWIB010000187.1 GCA_947174215.1 uncultured Clostridia bacterium | reverse complement strand
CTATTTGAATATGGTTTGCTATACTGAAAAAGCTTTCTTAGGGGAGTGGCTCAACGGTAGAGCAGCGGTCTCCAAAACCGCTGGTTGCGTGTTCGAATCGCGTCTCCCCTGCCAAAAACGACAAATCTCTTTGAGATTTGTCGTTTTTACTTATTCACTATTCACTCTTAACTATTCACTCATCACTTACCACTCGCAATTCACAATTTATAGCTTTTTATTGATAATTTATAACTATTTATTTCTAACTTAAATCTGTTTTCTTCAATAAGAAAAATTCACCGATTTGAACCGATGGATTTTAAGCGTTGGTGTTATTAAATATTAGAGTGCTTTTTATTGGTCTTCGAGTTGTTTCAGATTGTTTTCCAGTCTTGTAATAAGAGAATAGGTGTAGTCAAGTTCAGATTTCCAGTCATTATTTCGCTCTTTAATTGCCTCGACTGTTAAGGCTTTCTTAAATGGGTCGGTCATATAAAGACATTGCTTGCTAAGGGCTATCATATACTCCTGCTCGAACTTGTTTTTAAGATAAGCGTTGGTTGAGTACTTTGCAGAGAAAGCAAGATGCAAAGTTTTACGAGCCGCAACAGACTTGTCAAGATATTCAAGAAACTTATCATCATCAAGGTGATTGGTTTGATAGAAATTTGCCATATCGTTGTTCAAATATGCGCGAAGCAGATTAAACAAGCAGTCGTCAACGTCGATTCTGTCATCAAGCAATTCGAGATATGCAAATGCGTTTTTATAGCATTCAAGAGTTTTATTTATGCAAGTACGTCTAATGGTATCAGATAAATTGCGGTTTTTAAGATAAAGAGTACAGGCTAAGCCATATATCTCATAGCAGAGAATGAGTTCAAGCACGTCTAAATCATCATTTGAATTCTTTAAGTCGTTAAGTCTTGTTTCAAATACGTCTTGGCATCCGAAAAACGCTTTTGGTGGAATTTCGTGTATCATATTTCCACTTTGCAGAAAAACGTCAACGTACGATTTCGCAAACGTAACAGTATTGTTGAGTTCATCATCGCCGCTTATCAGTTCAAGTTGATTGCGCAAATATCTGTTGTCGCCAAAGTAATAAGCCGCAAGACAACTCATAATAATATTCTCACGGGCATAGTCGCTTGACAAATTGTTAATATTTTCTGCGAAATTGCAACGGTTGCTTGTCCATTCGGGAATTAAATTAAATCTCTCGTGCGAAAGCTTATTTTGCGTGTCATCTGAAATGAAATCATTGTGGATAATTTCTGCAAGGTGCTTGTCGCTTTCATTATCATTGGCGTCACGCACAAGCTCCTTTACCCATACACCCAAGAGGTCGCTTGGAAGTTCGCGCTGGGATTTGTTTATCATAAAAATATGTATCTTGGGTATTTTTTTGTATGCAACGATAAAACCCCATTCGAACAAGAGGTTAGGGCTGATTTGCCCGTTATAATTCTCTACAAGCAATATTGCCTTGTCGCATTTTTTTATTTGGTCGATTACCTGAGTGCCTACGTACATATCGGTAGGCTTATCTCCACCGACGATTGCGGTGTATTCGCTTCCTTTGAACTGTTTTGCGACTTCGTCTGCAAGCGGCTTATTGCCGCCCCAACCGATAAAAATTCTCGGCATAATATTCTCCGTTTAGTATTGAGTTTTATCTTTTAGTGCGGAATATTCGTCAAATAGAGATGCGCAAACATCGCCGTCTATTTTTTCGAGATAATCTTTCAGTTTGTCGCGCCCACCTAACAGGTCGTCAAATTTTTTATCTCTAAAACCGATTTTTTCGTTCTGTTCTATACCACAGCCATAATAGACCTTATCAATATTTGCCCATAGACAGGCAGAAAGGCACATAGGGCATGGTTCGCCGGTTGTGTAAAGAATACATCCTGAAAGGTCAAATGAACCTAAATTTTTGCAAGCGTCACGTATTGCCTGCATTTCCCCGTGGCAAGTAGGGTCGTTATTTAGCACGACTTGATTATGACCGGTGCCAACTATTTTATCATCCTTGACGACAACCGCGCCGAAAGGTCCGCCTTCGTTATGCGCAATACCTATACGCGCTTCGTCAATTGCTATTTGCATATATTTATTCATTTTGTTTCTCCATTCATAATGTACATCATTTAATGTAGAAAGTCAATATATAGCAATAAAGAGTTGATAGGGGATACTTCAAATTTGTACTGTCAAAAAACATTTGAGAAAACTGTGTTATAGAAGATTGCCATAATAAAAAATCCACCGATTTTTGTGTCGGTGGATTTTATCTTTGCTATTATCAAACTGATTTATGAAATGTGATACTTATGTGTGCGGTAGAGCAGGAAGTAGACGATTGAGCTGATTGGCAGGTCGAGCAGGAGTACTGCGGGAAGAATGATTGCGCTCAATATGATGTCTATATCCTTTACACTTGCGCCGAGGGCGAAGAAGCCAATCAATATGCAAACGACGGATAGCTCTATAAACAGCATAGTTCTGTTCAGCACTGATAGCTTGAAGTTGAAGTTGGCTCGCGTTCGCTTATTCGGGTTGACAAGGTACAGCACCGTTGGAACAAGGCAGAGTGCGGAGCCTACGAGAAGCACGGGCAGGAAGTATTTATAGCTTATCCTGCTTGCGAGCGATATCCACATTACGGCGACTTCTACAACGAAGAGTGCGAGAATGATAAGGAAAGTATCGCGGTTGATGCGGTTTGACTGAACGAAGTTGTACGTATAGTACTCTGACGTATTGCCTCTGTCATAGGGGCGAACCTTGAAGCCCTTTGCATACAGGCGCGTTTTGATATCGTCGGAGTATTGCTGTTGTTGCTTAGGCAATTCCGTAGGCTCGGGCTTGGGCTGTTGATTCTCGTCGATGGAGTAGAAGAAATCGCGGTAGTTCACGCTTGCGTTCTCGTACGCGAAGCCCTGCGCATTGTAGCCAATCACCGCGGACGTAACGCCGTCACCGTTTGCCACAACGTCGGAGTTTTGTAAATCGGATTCATAGTAGTCGTTATCGGCGGCCGCCGCTTCCATCTGAGAGAAAGCATTTTCACGCGCAATTTCCTCGGCGTGCTGAGCTTTTCTCTCGTCGATGAGTCGGAAGATTTCTTCCATTGACGCT
>CAMWIB010000186.1 GCA_947174215.1 uncultured Clostridia bacterium | reverse complement strand
CAACGCTATCGAGCGCGTTTTCAAGAATATGATTGCGTCCAACTGGCGAATACGTGTTTTGTAGCTTATAGCGAGAACTAAGCCCCGAAGCGTTCACCATTTCAAGGAAAGCCATCTCGTCCTTATTTTCAACCGCTTTCACCGCACGCTCAACGCGCTCGTTCTCCTCAAAGAAGTGTTCTGCGCGAAGATACGCCCTTTCGCTCACTTTGTCTTTTACGCTAAGCTTTTCGCTCTCCCACTTTTCGCGCGGTATCTCGCAAAGCAATTTTTTGCCAAAGACGGCTGATACCTCTTTCATTTCGGCAGGGATAGCCGCATAGTCGCCCGTGAGGTTGCTATGGTCGCCGCCCGTCGCTATAACGAATATATCGAGGTCGTCAAAGCTCCAATTTGCGTTTTCCACGACGGGGTTTTCCAAATCGTAAAAATCAATAAGATTCACACTACCGAGAGCAATCGCACTCTGGTCCATAAGCCCGCTCGGCTTGCCGAAGAACACGTTCTCCGCGTACTGCGAAGCCTTAGCCTTGAATATTGCGTCGAGCTTTCCGTCGTTGTACTTGACGTTGAGAATCTCAGCTATTACAAGCTCAAACGAGCTTGACGAGGACACGCCCGAACCCTTCGGAACGTTTGATGTCATACTGCAAGAAAAGCCGCCTACACCCTTGCCGAGTTTTACGAAATAATCTACCACGCCCTTGACGAGTGCGGTTGAAGTGCCAAGCTCGGAAGATGAAAACGCGGGGGCTTTTACGTCAATACGCATCACGGGATAACCTGCGGACTTGACTTCGATTATGCCGTCGTCGCGCGAGGACACCAAGGCGAGCGTATCAAAGTTTATCGCGGCGCAAAGCACCTTGCCTCCGTTATGGTCGGTATGGTTTCCCAAAATCTCGATACGTCCGGGTGATGAATAAAACTCCTCTCCGTCCACGCCGAACTGCTCTTTATGGGCTTGCATAAGCCCCATAAAACGCTCGCGCTGAGAAGATGAGTCCGCACCGAAAACGTCCTTGCAAACTTCGTCAAACTTAGCTTCGTCAAATATAAATCCGCAATCAGATTTCATAATCTCTCCAATAGGAATATTATGCTACATTGTAGCATACTTGCAGTACATTTGCAAGGCTTCTGCGTAAAGCGATATACAACAATATTTTATCTCAACTTATTGCAATAGCTTGCAATATCGCCGCAAAACTGATACAATTTCATCGTCCTTGAATTTTTTTCTTTACAAGGCGTTCACTTACTCAGGCTAAGACGCGTAAACGCAATCAAACTCTTTCCGGGAGAATTTTTATGGCAAGAATTTCTTATGAGAATCAAGCGAAACAAAACGTAAAATACCTTGTTGACTATGCTCAAAACCACCTTTATCTCAATGATTTTGACGCAGACTACATACAAAACGCTCTGCTTGACTTGCTCAAATTGACCGAGCCGTCCGACGCTCCGCTCAAAAGCTACGAGATTTACGACGTGCTTGACCAGCTTTCCGATTACGCCGTGCGCGCAAAGCTCATAGAACAAAACGACAAACAACTTTTTGAAACCAAGCTTATGGGTATGCTTATGCCAATCCCGTCGCGCACCGTAGAGTTATTCGACGATATGGCGAAATTCAAGGGCGTAAAGCAGGCTTGCGATATGCTCTTCAAGCTTGGTGAGGACAGCACCTATCTTCGCCGTCCCGACCTCGATAAAAATATCAAGTGGGAAAAGGACAGCAAGCAAGGCAAGATTGTCGTCACTATAAACCTCGCTAAGCCTGAGAAAACTCCCGAGCAGGTTCGCCTTGCAAAGCTCGTTCAGGGCGGATATCCAAAGTGTCTGCTCTGCGCTGAAAACGTGGGCTGGGCGGGAAATGCCGCAAAGCCCGCAAGACAGACCTTGCGTACTATCCCCTTCCAGCTCGACGGAGAGGACTGGTTTATGCAGTACTCCCCGTATCAGTATTTCGACCAGCATATGATTGCAGTTTGCGGCGAGCATCGCCCAATGTGCGTGACGGACTCGACCTTCAAGCGTATGCTTGACTTCCTCGACCTCTTCCCGCACTACTTCATCGGTTCTAACGCCGCGCTTCCTATCGTCGGCGGCTCTATACTCGCGCACGACCACTATCAGGGCGGCAACAAGGTTCTCCCTCTCTTCGAACGCGCCCCCCGCAAGCACTTTAAGATGAGTGAGTGTCCCGACGTAAACGTATCTATCGTTGATTGGTACAACTCCGTCGTCCGCATTGAAAGCAAGGATAGACAGCAGGCGCTCAACGCCGTATCCCGCTTCCGCGCCGCATGGGATAAGTACTCGGACGAAAGCGTGAATATTCTCTGCTCCACCAAAGCGGACAAAGAGGAAGTACAGCACAACGCCATCACTCCTATCGCCTCTATCAACGCTAACGGCGAATATCAGTTCGACCTAATCCTTCGCAACAACCGCACAGACGAGGCACACCCGTTTGGCATATTCCACCCCGCCGTGGAACTTCACAATATCAAGCAGGAGTCCATTGGCATAATCGAGGTTATGGGATTGTTTATTCTTCCCGGCAGACTCGCAAGCGAAGCGGACGCAATGCGCGATATACTCACGGGAAAAACTCCGCTTGACTTCAAAGCCCTCGCCGACGACAAGCACCCGCTTTGCAAGCACCTCTCGATGATAATTCAACTCGTCAACGACAACGGCACGAACTGCTCCGAGAAAAAGGCTGGCGACGTCATCACGGAATACATAAACGCGGCGTGCGAAAAGATTCTCCGCACCACCGCCGTATTCAAGGACGACGAGCAAGGCAAAGCCGCGTTCGACAAATTCATTGAAAGCGTAATTGCGTAAGAATTACAGTTTATCGGCAATTATAGAATAATCAGATTACAAATAAGTCAAACAATCAATATTTAACTCTTAATTCAACACTTAAAAAGCGCACCGCAAAGTGCGCTTTTAGTTTATCGTATTTAACTGCAAAACACCGAAAATTATATCACAAAACTTTTGCCATTCTGTAAGGCATAAAACTGTCGAACATCACTCTTCTACGGTGTCGAAGGCAACTTCCTCGCTGTCGTGTAAAAGCGGAGCTTCCTCACCCGTTATTCTGCTCACC
>CAMWIB010000185.1 GCA_947174215.1 uncultured Clostridia bacterium | reverse complement strand
CATCGGCAAAATCATAGGCTTGATGATAGCCTTCTTTGCAGTGGCAGTAGCGCTTGGATTTGGACTTCACTTTCTTTTCAACTTCATTGAAAAGCGCCACCCCCACACTCGCAGAATTCCCATTATCGGCTTTGCGATTTGCTTCTTTATGTCGTACGCCGCTGAAAAATGGTTCGGCGTAGCGGATATAACGGGCGCGTTCGTTGCAGGTATAATTCTCTCAACCGTGCGCGAACACGAGTATATCGATAGGAAAGTCGAGATAAGCAACTACTTGATATTCGGACCCGTATTCTTCGCAAACATCGGTTTAACCGCCGATTTCAGAGGAATAACAGCCGCGATGGTAGGCTTTGGCTTCCTGTTCATACTTGCGGGTATACTCGGAAAGGTTGTCGGTTGCGGCGTAGGCTCGCTTATGTGCAGGTATTCGTTCAAGGACAGTTTGCGCGTCGGCGTCGGTATGATGGTTCGTGCGGAGGTAGTTCTCGTATGTACGCAAAAGGGTATTGACAGCGGACTTGTCAATCCAAACATTATGCCGTTTGTACTCATCCTTATCGTATTGACCACCCTGCTCACACCTCTTATCTTGAAGCTTCTTTACAAGGGCGAAATGGACGGCACTCCCTCGATAACCACGGGCGGCACGGAAGCTCCTGCCGAGAATGCGGAAGCCTCGCTGAATGCGGAAATCTCAGAAGCTCCACAGTCGGAATTTGTTCCCGAATCTCAACCCCAAGAAAACTAAGTTTTCAATATTCTAAACGACTTAAATTGAAAAGCACTCTCGTTTGAGAGTGCTTTTTGTTTTAATATTGAAAATATGCTTTCTAATTATTTCTTGTAAGTTTTATTCCCTTCAATATCTATAAGTCCCAAAATAAAATCGGCTTCAACATCAAGTATCGCACACAAATTTGCAAATGTATCAAGCGCAGGCATTGATTTGCCCCTCACATAATCATTAACTGTCTGATGCGATATGTGCAACTTTTTCGCAATGTCAGTTTGTGTCATACCACTGTGCTTAATCGCCTCAATCAAATTATTACTTATTTGTTCCAAAGTATACATAACACACCTTGACACAATATTACAGTTATTGACTGCAATTTGATTGACTTGCAGTTATTAACTGCATTACAATTAAAGTATTAACTTAATGAGGTTATTATGAACGAAATCGAATATGAAAATAAGTGTTTCTATTGTAAAAACTTTCTTAAACATTACGTTGTCACAGATACTGGTGTATATTTTACAAAAACAGGAAGCGGAGATTGTAAATTAGACAATAGATGTGTACACGAAGATGACCCCTCCTGCGAAAACTTTGTACCAATAGATGGGTCTGACCTTGACAGTCTTATATGGAAACTTAGATTCGCCGCAAAAGATATAGGTCTTATTGTTTGGCATTTGAAAGAACTATTAAGATTAAAATGTAATGAGATTAAATATAAAAATAAGCGAGATTAAATATTTTACTCTCTGTCAACTGTTATAATCGGCTGATACGCACATATTGAAGATACCTTTTCCTCTATCCTACTGCGTATTTCCTCATCGGAAAGCTTGACGGAATAAGGTACGCATACGTCAAATATTACCTTCGTTTTCGCGCCTCTGATAAGCCTGAAATCGTGTAGCTTTATTTCATCCGCTATATCGGGAATAATTGCGGCTATTTCCTCTTCCATCTGCAACGCTTCGCCGTCGTTCATATCGATAGGGTCAAGGTGAGCCGTCAGATTGACGTCATACTTAGCAAGCACTCTACTTTCAATATCGTCAAGAATCGTATGCGCTTCAAGCGACGGAGTATCCGCATTTATAGAAATATGAACGGTTGCAAAGTTCTTGCCCTCACCGTAGCTGAATATGTGCAAATCGTGTATGCCAAGCACTCCGTCAGATGAAAGAATAAGCTCTTTGATGTTATTGACAAGCTCGGGGCTTACCGCCTGTCCTATCAGCTTCGAGCCTTGCTCGTACAGTATTTTTATACCCTGCCACGCTATAAACAGCGCAACCACAATTCCAATCCAGCCGTCAGTCGGCTTGCCCGAGAACTGCGTTGCCACAACGCCTATAATGACTGCGAGCGTTGCAATACAGTCGCAAACACTGTCTATTGAAGCCGCTTTCAATGAGTCGGAATTGAGCTTGCGCGCCATAATGCGATAGAACACAAACATACCAAGCTTTACCACGATTGAGGCGGTTAGAATACCGTAAATTACGGGTGAGCCGCTCGTGAGCGTGCCTTCAATAATCTTGCTTATAGACTCCCTGAGCAGTTCCACAGCAACGAGCAGAATTATAAAGCCTGTCGCCATTGTAGCGACGTATTCCGCCCTACGATGCCCGTAAGGGTGCTTCTCATCGGCGGGCTTTTCCGAAATGCAAAACGAAATCAGCGATACGGCGCTACTGCCCATATCGCTCAAATTGTTCACGCCGTCTGCAACAACGGACACAAGCCCGAATATCATTCCAACGGCTATTTTAGCGACGCTCAGCACGAGATTGCACATTATTCCAATCACGTTTGTGCCAATGCCCGCCCGCTTTCGAGAACTCACATTGTTTTGCATAAAAGTATTATATGATTAGCCAAATCTCCTGTCAACACACTTCGTGTGTTTGACTCTTGATATTCCCCTAAACAATTACATTTAGAGATATTTTATTTTGTTATTCCTATGAGTTCAACACACACTTCGCACACTTCATGTGTTTGAAACCTCAATGATTCCTTTTCTTGTATAGCGAAATGTAAAATCGAGATATTTAGATGAAGGGCGCGAAAACGCCCCATTGACAACAAGCCTAACGTATATGTAATACGTGACTTGGTGGCGATGGGGCGTTGACAATGCTATTCGCGTGGTAGCTCGATTTTACTTGACTATGCTCGCGTCCCAAGACTCGTGAGCCTCAAAGCCCATAAGCTTCGCAACGGTCGCCGCTACGTTAGACAAGCCGAACTCTCCGTTTGCTATCTCGCAATCTGCGTTGTAGACGATAAATGGAACGACGTTCAAGCTATGCGCCGTACGTACGGCAAGCTCGCCCTTCTTGTTCTTTTCAAGCATTTCGTCCGCGTTGCCGTGGTCTGCGG
>CAMWIB010000184.1 GCA_947174215.1 uncultured Clostridia bacterium | reverse complement strand
CTCGGCACTCACTTGGCGCGCGCCCTGCACGCGCGGTGCAGTCCCTTGAACATCTACTCATCGTGTTCACATCCAAACTAACTGTCGTTTGCGCCTATCGTCACATCTACTCCGCAAAATGATGGAATTCACTTCCTTCATTTTGCACCTTACGCGTTTGCGCTCACAGCAAAACTCATTGCCGTGCTTAATGTTAATTTGACAGTGCCACTTAGTAGACTCAATCACACATAGTGTGGCAATGATTTTGCGTACACGCAGTGCCATATTTGTTGAATTGAAAATATATTTCTATATTGCCAAGACAAGGTATATTGGCTTGCTTTCCGACACACGAAGTGTGTGACATTCGGCGCAAATCAATCCTTCACTATCACAGGTATGATAATCGGGAACTGTCTGTCACGATAGAACAGCTTCCTCACGCTCTTCTTTACGCTACGGGCGTACTCGTTTACGTCCGCTTTATCCAAATCGGCGCCGTTTACGCCCTCTATGACGGCGGCGCGAATTGACTTTTCCACCTCATCAGTGAGATTGAACCCACGCGCGACGATATCCACGTCGCCTACTATAACGCCTCTTTCAACGTCAACTGCGGCAAGTACGATGAGCATTCCGTACTCGGCAAGACTGCGCCTGTCGTTGACGACGCTCTGTCCGTCTTCAAGTACTACGCCGTCTACATATATGTTGCCCGACGGCACGTTCGAATGCTTCTTTATTCCCTTGGCAGTCACCCCGTAGCTCTCGCCTATATTGGGAATGACGATATTTTTTGTAGGCACGCCGAGCGACTTTGCAAGCTGCATATGCTTGAACTGATGACGGTATTCACCGTGTACGGGCATAAAGAACTGCGGTCTTACGAGGGTGAGCATACGCTTCAACTCCTCTTCGTAGGCGTGTCCCGATACGTGTATGTCGTTCATACTGTCGTATATCACGTCCGCGCCCTTGCGGAAGAGGTCGTTGATTACGTCATAGACGGACTTCTCGTTTCCCGGGATTGGCGTGGAGCTTAAAACGACGACGTCGTTCGTGCCGAGGTTTATCTTGTTGAACTCGCCCTTCGACATCTTTTTAAGCGCGGAAAGCGGCTCACCCTGCGAGCCTGTCGCAAGTATAAGTGTTTCGTGCGGCAAAAGCTTACCAACGCTATCGACTATCACGCCCTTGGGTACGTTCAGCTCACCGCACTCGGAAGCGACATCGACGATAGCCTTCATACTCTTACCCGCAAGCACTACTTTCCTGTTGTACTTGCTTGCAAGCGTGAGTATCTGCTGTACGCGGTGGTTTGACGAAGCGAAGCATGCGATAACGAGTCGCTTGCTCGTATTCTCCATAAAAATCTTTTCAAGGCTCTTGCCAACCACTCTTTCGGGATTTGAGCTACCCTTGCGCTCAATGTTGGTGGACTCGCCAAGCATAAGCAAAACGCCCTTATCTCCCACTTGCGCAATGCGGCGGGTATTCGTCTTTTTGCCGTCTATGGGAGCGTTGTCAAACTTGAAGTCACCCGTCACGAACACCGTACCTGCGGGAGTCGTAATGCTAAGCGAACACGCGCCCGCCATAGAATGAACCACTCTTATAAACTCCACGCTTATTCCGCCGAGCTTCACAGTATCGCCAGCGGCAATCACGTTGAGATTGCACTTTTTTGCGTTTCTTTCAAGCTTGCGTTTGAGCAAGCCAATAGTCAGCGCAGTGCCGTATATCGGCGTGCTTTTAAGCTCGTCCGTGTAGTACGGAATCGCTCCGATATGGTCCTCGTGTCCGTGAGTGAGAACTATGCCGCGAAGCTTGCTTATGTTTTGCTTTATATACGAAATATCGGGAATTATCGCGTCAATTCCCGGACTGTCATCCTTTGCGAATGCAACGCCGCAGTCCACAATAATCATATCGCCGCCGCACTCTATTGCCGTCATATTCTTGCCTATCTCGCCAACACCGCCGAGAAAGGTGACGGTCACTTTTTGCTGTCCCTTTGCCATCTATACTCCTAACGCACTGCACCCATAAATAGCAGTATCGCGCACGCGCTCTTCACACGCATCCACGCGCCGTATGCACGCGTTATATTACAAATAAATATTATATTACACTATTTTTTGCCCACAATCAAGGAATATATCAGCCTCAATGCAATTTTTTGCACGGAGATATGCAACATCGCAAAATAAAAAACTGCACCATAGCAAGCTGTTTATGAAATATTTATCGAAATAAAACACTTATCGTGTATCAGATTTTGGATAATTTATACACTTATCGTGTTCTATACTGCTATTCCTAAATAAAAAATTCCCTATTTTCACAGGGAATTGCCTTAAAACTGCAAGTAGTCTTTGCTTTTAGCTTATATTTAATATACGAATCGTGTTTTACTTCTCTATTACCCTGACAATCCTTTTAAGCGTATCGTTCATAGGTGCGGAGAACCTGCAACCGTCCACGAGTATTTCCGACGGCTTTTCCTTGATTATCGCGCTAAGGAGATTATACTCCTCGCTGTCGAACAGATTGACGACCTCGACGCTCGTGTGCCTTGTTAGATTTCGTATGTTGTTCTTGCTAAGCACAAGCTGATTGAGCTTACCCTCACTGCCCGTAATGAAGGTTGCAATCTCATATATATCAGACTCATGCGTACACCCGTCGAGAAGCCTGTTTGCCAAATCCGCAAGCTCCTGCCAACCGTCGGTGAGTGCGCGAAGGCGAAAGTTGAGAAGCCCGTCTATATTGTAATCGAGCGAGCTTGCAAGCACCTTGGTAATAACGCTATGCTCGAACTCTCTGTCGAAGTGAACGATAGAACATATGAGCGCACACTTGGCGTGGGACAGCCGTCTTACGTGTAGCTTATCAAGAAAAAAGCGGAGCTTGATAAATGATAGATATACTACGCCAAGTATCTCCTGCAAGCTTTCCTCTATTTCATCCTGCTTTTCACACATACCCGCAAGATATATCCATATCCTGCTGTCCGACTCCTCTATCGCGTAGGACAAATCCTTTGTATTTTGCAATCTGTCGAGTATATAGCCTATCTCCCTCTCGTAGGACTTATCTATACTTATCACGTTTGACCACATAGACACCTCGTCAATATTGTATGCAGACAAACACTAAAAA
>CAMWIB010000183.1 GCA_947174215.1 uncultured Clostridia bacterium | reverse complement strand
GTTTACGTCTATGCGTGCAAGAGGTGCGCAGGTTACGGATATCGCAATTCTCGTAGTCGCCGCTGACGACGGAATTATGCCTCAGACGATTGAAGCTATCAATCACGCGAAGCAGGCAAACGTTCCTATCATCGTCGCGGTCAACAAGATTGATAAGGCGGGTGCAAATCCCGATAGAGTTTTGCAACAGCTCACTGAACACGATATCACGCCCGAACAATGGGGCGGCGAAACTCCCGTCGTCAACGTATCCGCAAAGACTGGTGCTGGCGTTGAAGATTTGCTTGAACAAATTCTTGTCAGAGCCGAGTTCGAAGAGCTTCGCGCAAATCCCAACAGAAATGCAAGAGGTACTATTATCGAAGCTAAGCTTGATAAGGGACTTGGTAAGATTGCAACAATTCTCGTGCAGACGGGTACGTTGCACGTTGGTGACAACGTCGTCGCAGGTACTTGCACGGGTAAGATTCGCGCGATGATTGACGATAAGGGCAGAAAGGTCAAGACCGCAGGTCCGTCCGTTCCAGTATCCGTCACAGGTTGGGATGACGTTCCCGAAGCTGGCGACCGTATCGACGTCGTTGCGGACGAGAAGTTTGCAAGAGAGCTTGCAGAAGAACGTAGACTCAAACTCGAAGCGGCGCAAGCACAAAGCAATGCCGTTTCGCTCAACGACTTGTTTGACAGAATCTCTAAGGGCGAGCTTAAATCAGTCAAGCTCATCATCAAGGCTGACGTACAAGGCTCGGTCGAAGCAGTCAAGCAATCGCTTGCTAAGCTCGGTAACGACGAGGGTACGATTGACATTATTCACAGCGCAGTCGGCGGCATAAAGGAAAGCGACGTTCTGCTTGCAGAAACGGCAGGAGCCATCATTATCGGCTTCAACGTCCGTCCCGACACCAATGCGAAATCGCTTGCGGCGCAAAAGAAAATCGATATCCGCTTCTACGACATCATCTACAATGCAATCGAGGATATCGAAAAGGCAGTCAAGGGCTTGCTTGCTCCGAAGTTCCAAGAGGTCGTACTCGGCAGTGCGGAAGTTCGCAGAGTGTACAAGATTAAGGGCGTCGGCACGATTGCAGGTTGCTACGTCACGGCCGGTAAGATTACGAGAAACGCAAAGGCAAGACTTATCCGCAACGGTACGGTTGAGTACACCGGCGAAATCGCATCTTTGCGCCACGAGAAGGACGACGTTAAGGAAATGGCAAGAGGCTACGAATGCGGCATAACGCTCACCAACTACCAAGACCTCAAAGAAGGCGACGTTATTGAAGCGTTTATGATGGAGATAAAGAATGACGATTAAAATGGAACGTATCAATGCGGAGCTTGCTCGGCAGATAGCAAAAGTCATAGCGGAGGACATTAAGGACCCCCGTCTTGGCGATGCAATCATCGGTGTAACTAAGGTGCAAACTACCTCTGATTTGAAGTATGCAAAGGTGTATCTATCCGTGTATGCTCCTACGCCGGAGCTTGTCACCGAGGCGTATTACACCGTCTGCCGCGCGGCGACGTTCATACGCAACCGACTCAAAGACAGCGTGCAGATACGCTTACTGCCTGAGCTTAAATTCTTTATCGACGATACAATCGAGCATAGTGTAAAAATTGAAGAACTGCTTGCAAAGATAAGAACGGAAGGCTACTCGGATAATCAATAGTATTGTTTAAGAGTATTGAAAGCACGCAAATTCCAATAAAGCATTAAAGCAGAAAAAACTAAAATGGTGATACTTGCAAATATCAAAAATATTGATAGGCGCAAGGCAACCAATAAGAGATACGAAATTTTATGACAGACGTTTACTCACAGATAATCAAATCAATAAACCGTGCAAACGATATCGCAATTTACTGTCACACGAATCCTGACGGCGACACGCTTTGCGGTGCGCTTGCACTGCATACTGCACTTAAAAATGCTGGAAAGGAGGCTGTCATATATTGTGACTGTCCTGTTCCAAGCAAGTTCAGTGGTTTGTACGGTGTAGAAAACATTACCTTCCCGCAGAAAGGTGTGCATGAGCTTGCAATAAGCGTGGACTGCGCGAGCGTAGATAGACTTGGACAGTGCGTCAAGTCATATCTGTCCGCAAAGGAGCAGATTGCCATTGACCATCACAAGACCTTCGTGAAATTTGCGGAAATCTGCCTCGTTGAAATTTGTGCCGCCTGCTCGCAGATAATGTACAAATTCATCAAGCAATACGGCAAGCTTGACGAGAATATCGCGTCGTTGCTGTTTGCGGGAATTGTGACGGATAGCGGTTGCTTTGCTTTTTCAAGCGTGAGGGAGGAAACCCACCAGATTGCCTGCGACTTGTTGAGATACAAATTCAATGCGCCCGATATCATATATGACGTATATTCAAGTACGGAGCTTAAAAAGTTTAAGCTTAAAAGCAAGGTTTTGACAAAGACGAGGTTTTTCAACGATAACCAGATTGCTGTCATTGTTTTCACTCAAAGAGATTTCAATTCGACAGGCGCAGATATTTCCTGCACAGAGGGAATCATCACAGAACTTATCAACATAAAAGACGTGAAAGTTGCATACGCGCTTGCGGAAACTGGAACACACAACTATAAGCTCAGTATCCGCACAAAAGCTATGGTTGACGCTTCCGATATTGCAACCACTATGGGCGGAGGCGGGCATACCCGAGCGGCAGGTTGTAGGATAAACGGCTATCTTGAAGACGTGATTGAAAAAATTGTAAAGCTTGCAAATGATAGACTATAATAATGTGGCGCAAAAATTTGCGCCATGTTTTCTAAAAATGACAATAACTTGTAATACTTTTAGACAAATATAGTGAAACCATCTATTAATCAAACCTATTGAGGAACTATGAAGGGCTTCGTAAACGTATATAAGCCATCTAAAATGACGTCAAGCGACGTAGTAGTCAAGGTGCGCGGGATTCTAAGAAGAGCGACAGACGAAAAGCAGAAGGTCGGACACCTCGGCACTCTTGACCCGTTGGCTGTCGGCGTTCTACCTATTGCAATAGGTAATGCAACGAGGTTGTTTGACTATATGCAGGATAAAGTCAAGGTGTACGAAGCTACCTTCAAGTTTGGAGTTACAACCGATACTCTCGATAGCGACGGCACGGTTACAGATACGCAGG
>CAMWIB010000182.1 GCA_947174215.1 uncultured Clostridia bacterium | reverse complement strand
GTCTGCGACCTTCTGCTCGAACTTCTTCATTCTGGAATTTCTCTTTGAAGCCTTTTCTTCCTCAGTTGCTTCCGCATCTACTTCGACTGCGGTTTCCTCGGGAGTCGGCAACAATTCCTTGATGGAGAGTGTTATACGCGTATCTTCAAAGCCGATAATCTTTGCTTCGACTTCCTGACCGACCGTCAACACTTCGTTTGCATCCTTAACCCAATTGTGGGAGATTTGAGATACGTGTACAAGACCGTCGATACCCTCTTCGATTGAAACGAATGCGCCGAAGGGGAATATTCTCTCAACCTTGCCCTTGATAACCGTACCGACAGGATACTTTTCTGCCGCAATCTCGTAGGGCTTGCGTTGAAGCTGTTTGTAGCCGAGAGAAATCTTGCCATGCTCTCTGTCGAGGCGAAGGATAACGAAGTCCTTCACGTCGCCGATTTTGAGAACGCTTGACGGGTCCGTAATCTTGTTCCAGCTAAGCTCGGAAATGTGAGCGAGGCAATCAAAGCCGTCGATGCTGACGAACGCACCAAACGGAGTAAATCTCTTGACCTTACCTTGCTTGATGTCGTTGACGTGCAAGTCACCCCAGAACGCGTCTTCCTTCTCCTTCTTTTCTCTTTCGAGAATTATGCGCTGAGAAGCGAAGAGATATTTTGACCTCTTTGCGGGCTTTTCCTCAACTGCCTCGGTTGCGACTTCCTCGCCCTCGACAGCCTTAGCCGCTTCATTCTTATCCTTCGGAGGAATAAGCACCAAGCGGAGCTTCTTGCCCTTGTACTCTTCAAGGTTCTTGACAAAGCCAATCTTTATCTGGCTTGCGGGAACGAATACCGTGTATTGACCCAATCTGCCGCGAAGACCGCCCTTTGCGACCTCTGTCATAACGAGCGTGAATTCACCGGACGAAAGTGCCTTTTCAGCCGCCTCTTCCTCTGCGCGGATAGCGTCGACTGCCTTCTTGGAAAGCAGAACCAATTCCTTCACAGCGAGAATCGTGGCATGTACTTCGTCACCCTCTTTATAATCAGACGGATTGTAGTTGCCGTCGAGCGTTGCTTCGGACTTATCAATGAAACCATCTTTCTTACCGCCAATCGTAACGTAAATACCCTTTTCATCAGCGCTGATGACGGTACCCTTAATACGCTTGCCGACTCTGTAAGACGTATAATTTCCACTTGCAGCGGAAGTTTTCATAAGGTCAGCCATAGTCAAAGACTCTTTGTTGTCTGACTTAGTTTGCTCTTGAAGTGTTGCCTCTTTTTTCACTTCAACTTCTGCCGCAACAGCGGCGTTGTTCTGAGTTTCACTCATAAGTTTGTTTACCTCCCGTATCAACCACGGCGGAGTTGAAGCTCCTGCGACGATTGACACACAATTTATATCCTTAAATTTACCTATGCTCGACAGCACTTCATCTGCACTGTTGGCGTATACGACGTTGGGATTGACCTCTCTTGCCGCCTGCGCAAGCCTGCGAGTATTCGCGCTGTGCGCCGCACCGAGAACCAATACCGCGTCGGACTTGCCTGCAAGCGCGCGTACTTCGTTCTGTCTTACGGTTGTATTGTAACAAATAGTATTAAAAAAGCCAACTGATTTGTGCTGATTTTTTTCAAAATTCTCCGCTAAACACGCAATTTTTTCATATTTATCCTGCAAAACCGTGGTTTGGAAGAGAATTGAGGTGGGATTGTCGCCTATTTCAAGCATTTCACCGTCTGAAACGACCTTGCAACGCTCGCCCGCATAGCTCATTATTCCAACCACTTCGTCGTGCTTTTCGTCGCCGATTATGATGATATCGTCGCCAAGCTCGGCGCGTTCCTTAGCAAGCTTCTGGTTTCGCTTTACGACTGGACAGGTGGCGTCCTCAACTATAACTCCTCTATCCCTCAACGACTGTTCCAATTCGATAGGAATGCCGTGTGCGCGAATGAGCGCCACGTCGCCCGCTTTCAGGGTATCTATCCTGTCTATTTCTATGCTGTCAACGCCGTTAGATTTCAGAAAATCAGTGACAAGCTCGTTATGTACAAGCTCCCCGAGCGTATAGATATGCCCGTACTTTTTTGCAAGCTCCAAAGCCTTATCCACCGCGCTTTTTACGCCGCCGCAAAACCCCGCGTTTTTAGCTACGATTACATTCACTTTTTCTTCTTACCTTTTTTCAGATTTTCAACGTACTCGTTGCACTGCACTCTTATATCCTGCATCTTTTGCTGAATCACGTCGGTTGCGGCGTGCATTTGCTCGGGTGTACGCGCACCGTAGTATTCTTCAAGAGTGAACGGCTCTCCGACGTAAAGCCAGTTGCGCCTGAACAGCTTCGGCGAGGAATAGTAAAGCATTGGCACGATAGGCGCTTTCGTCTTTATCGCAAAGCGCGCGGTACCCGTCTTGAACTCCGCCATTTCCTGCGAGCCGCTCTTATTCCTTGTACCCTCTGGGAATATCATCAGCTTTTTATCCTCTTTAAGCACACCGAGTACGCTCTTCACTGCGGATATATCCGCCTCGCCGCGGCGTACCGGGATAGCGCCCATCTTGTGCAGGAACCAACCTGCAATCGGCACCTTGAAAAGCTCGTACTTGGCAAGTATATGCGCCTCTTTCTTGAACAGCGCAAAGCACGGAATGAACGTATCAACCTTGGAATAATGGTTGCAGGTATACACCGCCTTACCCTCAATCTTCGCGTTTTGCTTGTTTACAATCTTGATTGGCCAGAGGATAGCCTGCAACGGACGCATAAACAGCCTCATAAAGCGATAGAAGCAAAAGCGCTTTTGCGGCTGATAATACTTTTTCATTCTTTTCGCCATGCTCTTTGACATAGGTTTTTCTTCCGCTTTTGACTCAGCGTTTTTTTGCTCTTGCGATACTGGCTTAGTCTTTATGTGTACGACCTGCTTAATGTGAGCAACGACGTCCTCTATATCCATATCCGTCGTATCCACGAAGTCTGCGTCGTCCGCCTGCTTTAAGGGTGCGACTGCTCGGTGCGAGTCGTTGTAATCGCGCTGTTGTATGTCGCTCAAAATCGTGTCGAAATCAACCTGCTGTCCCTTCCCGATAAGCTCCTTATATCTTCTCGTCGCCCTCTCCTCGGGAGTCGCCGTCATAAAGAACTTGCAGTTTGCGTCTGGCAGTACGAAGGTTCCTATATCTCTGCCGTCAAGCAC
>CAMWIB010000181.1 GCA_947174215.1 uncultured Clostridia bacterium | reverse complement strand
CGCACTATGCCGATACCACCTGCCCCGATGGGGGATGAAATTGCCGCTATCGTTTTCATTAGAATCTCTTTTTACCGCCGAAGCTCTTGAACTTGGGAGGACCCGCCTGCGCCGTCGGCTTTACGAAATCGTCCTTCTCCGTAAAATATCCAAGATAGACGTTGCCGTCCTCGACCTCGGGTTCTTCCGTGCGAGGCTTACGCTCGCCGCCGTTACGCCTTCTGTCGTCACGACCGCGACCGCCGTCCCTTCTCTGGTTGCGACCGCCGTGACCCGAATGTCTGCCGTCCTTATGGTTTCTGTCGTGATTGTCGCGCTCGCCGCTCTTCAAGGGGCGCTCGTCTTTAAGCTCTACGCCGACGGGAATTATGACGATATGTCTGTTCATATCCTCGCCTTCGCTCTGCGTGGTTGCAACCGTTCCGTCCGCAAGCGCACTGTGTATAACGCGCCTTTCAAACGGATTCATCGGTTCAAGCTCTATTTTACGTCTGAGCCTTACCGCCTTTTCCGCAAGTCTTAAAGCAAGCGCAGTCAACGCTTCCTTGCGTTTCTCGCGGTAGTTTTCGCAATCAACGACCGCCTTCTTCTGCTCCGCCTTGTTCTCGTTCAGGAAAATCATCGCAAGATACTGCAATGCGTCAAGCGTTTCACCGCGATAACCTATCACCGTGCCGCTATCCTCGCCGCTTATCTTCACATATATGACGTCATCCTCCTCCGTAACGGTTGCACGGGATACGAGTCCCATACGCGAAAGTACGCCGTTCATAAACTCGTTCATTTTATCAGCCGCGCCTTCCTTGACGGTAACGCGTACCTGCGCCTTTGAGAATAAACCGCCCTTTGAAAGAACTTCGATTTCCACTCTATCCTTCGTAACACCCAACGCTTCAAGCGCCTGTTCGACGGCAAGGTCTACACTGCTTGCCTTCATTTCAATAGACTTTTTCATTTTACTCCTATCTCTTTGCAATAGTCACACCTGACTTGTTCCCCTTCGTTCCGTCAACAATCTTAGCGATAAGATTGAACGTAAGCTGGAACAGTATCGCCGTGAGCGACGACGTAAACATATATAGCGCGAACGCGCCCGAATACAGTATGCCGAATACGCCCATCATTATAGGCATTACCCACTGCATCATCTTCATAGAATTTTGGCTCGCATTGCCCGCCGCGGAGTCCCCGCTCGGTACAGGCGGTTGACCTTGCGATTTTGACAACAGCTTTTGCGAAAGGAAGCTAAGCGCAATAGACAGCACCGGGAGTATGAGCAAGCCGTTCCACTTGCCGCCCTTTGCGTAGCCGCCCGTGCCAAGCACCTTACCCATAACGGTGTTGTACTCGTCAATCGTGATACCCGCAAGGCGCGAGTTAGCAAAGCCCGTCTGACCCGTAACCGTCGTAAAGTTTGGCACTGCGTTATACCAGTTGTCGCCAACGAAAATATTCTTTATCCAAAGCCAGCTTCTTACGCTCTTCTGCTCGTCGGAATAGTACGCGTCATAAACGGCCTGCTGAGCCTTTTCCATTGCGCCCTCGACGTGCGTATCGCCGTCGTCATAGCCGAAATAGAATTTCGCGCCGTCCTCGTCCTTTGAGATGTCGTCAACGTCAAAAACGCCGTTGCCGTCCACGTCGCCGTACTTTGCCTCAATCTGCTCGCTTATGCTTGTATTATACGCATTTTGACTGTCCTTATAGTCCTTTGCAAACTGATATCCGACAACCTGTCTGAAACCTGCGAAAACGATAAAGAACACCACGAGCGTGATGATTGTCGGCAGGCACATACCCATAACGGAATACTTTTCCTTTTTATACAGCGCGGATTGCTCCTGTTGCAAGCGCTGTTTGTCGTCCGCATACTTTTCCTGCAACGCTTCAAGCTGTGGCTTCATACGCTCCATAGCCTTGGCGTTCTTGCGACCAATCAGCTTCTGCCAGATGTCAAGCGGAGAAAGTATCAAACGAAGTATTACGGTGAACACGACGACGACCCAGCCGAAGCTGACTCCGCTGCCCATACTCTTTCCTATGATAAGCATAAATCTTGCCATAAAATGAGTAGGCTCGGAAACCTCGTCCCCTGCCACGCTATACGAATTGTCGCTATTGCACGCAACCAGCATAAGACAGCACAGTATCATCAGTGCCGCCAGCAGGTATATCTGCAATTTGCGTTTGCGTTCAAAGCTTATATGAGCCATTTGACTTTTCCTCGATAATTTTCCTTGACAGGGTCGAATCCGCCCTTAGCCCAAGGTCCGCACCGCATGAGCCGCAATGCAGTCATAACTACGCCGACCACTGCGCCGTACTTGCTTATCGCGTCGTACGAATACATAGAACAAGTGGGCGTGTATGCGCAATTCCTGCCCGTCAGGGGCGATAGCGTGCGCTTGTAGAGCAACAGCAATGCGAAACACAGTCTTTTCAACATTTCAGCTTCCCTGCCCTTGAATATGCGGCTTCAACCTCCTCCGCAACTCTCGTAAGCGGAAGCCCCACGATTGACGGACGCGCGACTATAACGTACATATACCCCGCGTCTATTCTGTCCGCAATCTGTGAGATTGCCTCGCGCAAGAGCCTTTTCACCCTATTGCGAGTAACGGCGTTGCCAACCTTTTTGGATACGGAAAGCCCTATCTTCAAGCCCTCTTTTGAGCGCGCGCTCAGCAGTAGCAGGTCCTTTGCGGAAGCTCTGTCACCTTTTCGGTAAACGTACGCAAAAGCTGCTCTCTTTTTAAGCCTGTACTGCCTTTGCATCGCTTATGCAGAAAGCTGCTTTCTGCCTCTGTTGCGGCGACGTCTAAGCACGTTTCTGCCGGACTTAGTACTCATTCTCTTACGGAAACCGTGTACTTTATTTCTCTGTCTTTTCTTGGGTTGGTAGGTTTGTTTCATATTGTCCTCCGTCCGCTTCGGGCTAAGCCCGATAGCTTATAGTTATTTTTCATTTATTGTTTTGCTTTATTTATATATAATAAATGCTTGTCTATTATAATAAACGGCACGCACTGCTGTCAAGCGTTATTTTAAGGCGAGGATTGTCTTAAATCGTCGCGGGTCCGCTTATTTTTCCGCTTACATCTCCTCGGGAGCGTCGATTCCAAGCAAATTCAACCCCGTACGTATGACGTTTGCAGTCGCTTTTGTAAGTAGCAATCTTGCGTTGCGTACAGGCTCGTCGTCCACGACTATGCGGTGTCCGATA
>CAMWIB010000180.1 GCA_947174215.1 uncultured Clostridia bacterium | reverse complement strand
TCCTTACCGTCGTAATTGCAAAACACCGTACCGCAACCGACGTTCGTACCGTCGCCCACGTCCGCGTCGCCTACGTAGCTGAGGTGCGCCGCCTTTACGCCCTTACCGAGCTTGGAAGCCTTGACCTCGACGAAATCTCCTATACGGCAATCAGAGCTTATCTGCGCCCCGCGGAGTCTTGCAAACGGACCTACCGTCGCACGCGAACATACGCAGGAATCAACGATATGCGACATCTCAACCGTCGCCTCGCTCTCGATAACGCTACCCTTGACGTACGAAGCGCTTACGCTCGCCCCGCGCTTGATAACGCTGTTGCCCTCTATACGCGAAAACGGCAGAATTTGCGCCCCGACCTCTATTTTCACGGTATCGTCAATGAACGTGGTAGTTTTATCAACTATTCTCACACCCTCGCTTAAATGGAAGTCAAGTATTCTGTCTTTGAGGAGATTATACACCATATTGTAGGATTTTGTATCGTCAATCTTCAAAAAGTCCTCGTCGTTGACAAAAATACCGTCGTAGTCGGCTTTGCCGATACTTATGAGCGACGCGCTGTCCTTTCCGCCGAGCTTAACCATAGATATCTTTTTCATACGCAACAGCGCGACGTATCTTTCGATTGAGCTTTTGCGCAAAAGAGGCATATCGAGAGTGAGTATCACGTTTATCGCGTCCTTCATATAATAGCCGTCGGGATGAGCTTTCATTGCCTCTTCCTTGACGATACGGCTTTCCGCCGCCTCGAAGTCCGCAAATTCGCGCAGCATAAAGTCCGCGGCGGTTCGACCGAGCAGCGATTGCTTTGAATTTTTTGTTTCTATAAATACGATATTAAACCTTTCCATACCTACACTATATTCCGCGGCAAGGAAATGCTTGCAAAGATTATGACATAATTATTTCGGCAAAAGGGTGTACGCGTTATATATTGTGCGCGAAGGGCGTGCTTGCAACGAAGCCGAAGGCAAGACTAAAAGGGAGAATTGTCTATGGATAACAATAAAAAACAAAAAATCGTTGCAATCATAGTTTCGACGCTCATATCGCTTGCAGTATCTATCGTGGCGTATCTGCTCGGCGTATCGCCCGACGTTATCACACCCTGTCAATCGGATACGAATGCCGCTATAAATTGCGCGACCGTATGTACGGTTGACAGCTAATAGCAAGCGCTCTGCAACATTATCGCGTAATAAGCGCAATGCACACTCTCTCGTTCGAGCTGAACGGCAAGACGCCCTTCTTAATCGATTGGTTTGCATACCGATTATCACTGCACTGGTTTCAAGCACTACGCTAGAATTCAACACACGATATGTACTCGCCCGTTGGTTAAGCCTACTCACAAGAGTCAAACACACGAAGTGTGTCCCTTATAGTCTGGCAAAGGGAGCGACGTTATCTCGCTCCCTTTGCAAAAAAACTCGTTTGAATTTGAAAGTTTGAATTTTAGATTAAACATATACTTATTGCAAAACTGTTTATATCTCGCACAATTCACAATAATGCTTTATTGATTTTAAGTCATTGCTCAACGTTCAATTCCCACACAAAATCCGTCGGATTCTTTGCGCTATTAAGTAAGCTATATCCATAATAGTAGTACGCGCCCGATTCGCTTGCAACAAGAATCTTATACTGCTCGCCCTCCTTCAAAACCGCCAAATCCTCGGTCATAGGTGGTGCTACAATCTTTTCGCTCTCCTCGCTCAAATAATAGCAAGGCACTTCCTGTCCCGAGATTGTCACAGTGCAATCCGCTTCCCTCGTATGCGCGCCGCGCACTGGATTGTCGTAAATATACAGATTGGAATTGTTTTTTCTTCCGTAGGAAGTGCTAAGCACAATCTTTCCGCCGACTTCCGCCATACCCTGAACCTTCTCGCCGTGCCAGAGTACGTAGTCGGGAATTGCGACGTCGCCGAGCGCGGACTGCTTAAATCCGCTTACGCTGTCATATCCCTCTTCGCCGTCCTCGTTAATCACGTAACCCACCGTCCAAGCCGTCAAAGCTCCGCTATGGTGCATATTGTCGGTATTATATTTGTCCTTTGCGTATTCGAACTCGCCCACCCAAAGTATGCCGTCGGAATAATTGCAGTATGACGAGAGAACTGGTACTTTTATGCTGTCCGCAATCTTTATCTCGCTTGAAGCAGGCGCACCTATTATATCGGACATCGGAATACGGTGAAGCTTTTTGCCGTTTGCAATCCAGACGTTTTTAGCCGTAGCCGTAATGCCTCCCGCGTGTCCGTCAAATACTGAGCCGTTGGTATTTTGCAGAAATATTTCTTTGATAAGCGCGCCGCTATACTCAACTCCGCTTTCAGTCTTAGCCTTCTTATTCATATCGATTACGAATATCACGCTGTTGGATTTATCCGTCTTTGGATTTATATATCCGCACAATAGCGCCCAGTTTTGTGCTTCGCAATACGCCACGCCCTGCAACACGAAGTTCTGCCCCTCGTTCAGACCGGGGATAACGAAAGCAGGCTTACCGTTTGAATAATACTGTGAATATGCGGAATTTGAAAAATTTGATAACGACTTCTCCCAGCCTATATGCTCCGTCTGCGAATACGTGAGTTTATTCTTGTCAGGTGTTTGCGGAGTACTTGGCGTTTCGGGAACTTGCGGAGTGTTTGGCGTTTCGGAATTATTCGTATCGTCATCACCCTGTGAAGTATCGGGAGTTTGCGACGGCGGCGTGTCTAAGTTCTTATCGCACGCGGACAGTATAAACGTAAACGCCGTTACGGTGACGACCAAAAGCAATACGGTAAACGCTTTTAATATTGCAGACTTCCTTTTCATATATCCCCCTATGCTCGCACTCGGCTTGCGCCTCTATGCTTATAAACTTTAATTAAGTTTTTGCATTCTTATTAAGATTAGAAACTTTTGTATCTTTGTATTCTTTTTTACTCGCTTGCGCTTTATTTCTTCCGTTTATTCTTGAAAAACTGCGAGAGCATTTCCGCGCACTCGTCCTTACTGTGACCGCCGCTCACCTCTATATCGTGATTGAAAAGTCCTTTTTCGAGAAGGTTCACCTTGCTTCCGCACGCGCCCGTTTTCAAGTCGTACGCACCGAAGTACAGCGCACGTATACGCGAATTGACCATTGCGCCCGCGCACATAGGACACGGCTCCAACGTAACGTAAAGCTCGCAGTCTTCAAGCCACCAGTTGCCAAGCTTCTTCGCGCCCTCTGCAAGCACAAT
>CAMWIB010000179.1 GCA_947174215.1 uncultured Clostridia bacterium | reverse complement strand
TGATGATGCTTTTGAAAAACCTAATCATATTTTCTTCCTATGTGACGGAAAAAAGTTCATTTCCAAAGCCACTCTCTAAGGAAAAGGAAAAAGATTATATCGTAGCCGCTATGAACGGCGATAAGGAAGCAAAAGAAATCCTTGTCAAGCATAATCTGCGTTTGGTTGCACATATCGCAAAAAAATACACCAACTACGGCGACAACGACGAGCTTATCTCGATTGGCTCAATCGGTCTTATCAAGGCTATTGACAGCTTTAAGCCCGACAAAGGCACTCAGCTTGCCACATACGCTTCAAGATGTATCGAAAACGAGATACTTATGACTATGCGCACGTCAAAAAAGCACCGTTCTAACGTATCGCTCAACGACCCTATCGGAGTTGATAAGGAAGGCAACGAGCTGACAATAATAGATATGCTTTCAGACAACTGCTCCGTCATTGACGACGTTGAAAACAATATTCTAATGGAACGCCTACTCAAAGTTACGAAGTCCGTACTCAACGAACGAGAGTATGAAATAATCAAGCTTCGCTACGGCTTGGGCGGTATCGGCGCACTCACACAGCGCGAGGTGGCCACAAAATTCAACATATCCCGCTCGTACGTATCCCGTATAGAGAAAAAAGCCCTTGAAAAAGTCAAGCTACATATCTCCCACGAGGAACTGTATCTTTAATGAGATAATACGCTTTACACGCAGAGAAAAAAATTTCTAATTCAAAAACAGCTTCAATCAAATCATATAAAAAATAGGACAGCCAAAGACTGCCCTACGTTTATATTATCATATACAAAAATCGCTTAGAAACAAGCGAACTATATGCGATTGTTTCTCGGCGCGATTATTTCTCGTCCTGCTCTTTTTTGAGCTTTACAAGACCTTCAATCTCGTTGAGGAGCGTGTTGATATCTCTGAACTGACGGTGTACCGAAGCATAGCGGACGTACGCTACTTGGTCAATATCCTTCAAACCCTCCATTACAAGCTCGCCTATCTGTCTTGACGATATTTCTTGGTCAAGTGAATTGAGAAGCTGGCGCTGAATGGAATCCACAAGCTTGTCGATAGTGGCAACGGGAATCGGACGCTTCTCGCAAGCCTTCAAAATGCCAATCTTCAACTTGTTGGGGTCAAACATCTGACGGGAACCGTCTTTCTTTACAACAAGAATCGGAACGTTGTCAATGGTTTCATACGTGGTGAAACGCTTGTGGCATTCGAGGCATTCTCTACGGCGACGAATTGACGTGCCGTCCTCATTCTGTCTTGAATCTATAACCTTGCTTTCAAGAAATCCGCAATAAACACATTTCATTTGTACACCTCTATTTGTCATCATTCTACAACATATTGTGCCAAAAGTAAAGTAAAAGAACTAAATATTGCCGCAATTTAGCCGTTCAAATGGCAAATAGAATGTTTTATCCAATAAATTTGCGCAAATATGAATATTTTGTCGAACGCGTTAATACAATCTATGTATGAACCAAAAACAATACTCTTTTTCGGAAATGTCAAGAAAGACCGTCATAAACGTAGCCGACGGCAGAGAGCTTGGACACGTTTGCGATATGTTGTTCAACAACTGCGGCGGCGTACTCGGCTTTGTCGTGCCGGGCAAAAAGAGTTTTTTTAAGAGCATAACGACGTCCGACAACATATTCATTCCTTGGAACAGGATAATTAAAATAGGCTCGGACGTCATTCTCACGGAGCTTGTCGGAGGCGGCGCGCGCACTTGTGCGGTCCAAGACAGCCCACAAGGAAATAACGTGTACACATATGAAGTACAAAACGAAGCGCAAGACGGCGCTAACGCATACATTCAACAGCACGAGGCAACTGCGTACACTCAGCCGCAAACGCCGAATCCTCAACCAGCCTATGCTCCATCGCAAGCGCAAAGCCCGCAACCTGCGTATCAGCAACAACCGCAACCTACTCAAACCGCACAGCCTATACAGCCAGCGCAACAAGTTCCGCTGACGCAGCAATATGCTCCGCAATATCAACCGCAACAATCGCAACCGCCGCAGTCTAACGCGCAAACCGTATATCACAACTAAGACCGACAGTGTCGCACGTTAAAAGATATTTGTTTTAGAGATTTCCTTTCATAAAAACAAAAGCCCGCTATCTTCGCAATCTAAGCATAACGGGCTATATTTTTAATTTTTAGTTTGATAAATTAAAATTCAGAGTTGACATTATAACATAAAGCAAGTCAAAAGTACCAAAGAAAAATCGTATAATCCGTGTGCAATGATGAGCGACAAC
This sequence comes from uncultured Clostridia bacterium, assembly GCA_947174215.1. Taxonomy (GTDB): domain Bacteria; phylum Bacillota; class Clostridia; order Christensenellales; family CAG-917; genus CAG-475. Next base: position 962 of record CAMWIB010000179.1, on the reverse strand, counting down.
AGCGTACAGTCTTTTATGAAATATTTGCAATATCCGAACACCCATCCGATAAGAGTTGTAATCAGAACTTGGAACAAACTTCCGTTAATTATGTGCCACAGTCCAAACAAAACGCCTGAAATCAACGGCGCAAGCCATTTGCATTTTTTCAACCAAATTTCAAACTGATTCTGTATATACCCGCGGAATACGAGTTCCTCGCAGACTCCTATAAAAAGAATATCTTGCACGGCGGAAACCGCCAAAAAACCTGCAGACGGTTCGGTATGAGAACCGATGATGCTTGTACCGCATAAAATCGGAACTATTCCCATAAAAAAACACAACACGGCGGCAAACGCAAGTCCAATTAGTATTTGTAACCACAGCCTATTTTTTGTGGGCAAAAGTTTTTTCTCCTGCCCCGTCAGCTTCATGGCAATAACTGCAATTACCCCAAATGCCGCAGTCACGAGCAATGTGAGGCATATTCTTAAAGCAGATATATTGATTAGCCATATCCCCCAAAGCGAAAACGTCAATCCGATAATCAATGCCAATGCAAATAACAATATTATGACAGAATATTTACTGTCGGCATTTACGGGAAATATTGATTTTTTGTTATCTTCCATAATACGTTTCCTCTAAATTGCTGTTTTCGTCATTATATACTTAATCAAAATAAAATGCAAATAAAAACGGCCTTCACCCTTCCCTTAAACAATATGAGTGGAATTATATTTCAAGGAAATTTACCGCTTGACTTTTAATTTTAATAGTAATGCAATAACTCCCAAAAGGCCTATAAATTCAGCAAGCAATACTGGAACGTGCCAAACCTGAAAACTTGTCATAGCCTTAAATGCTATTGTTGCGGGAAAGACATAAGCAAGATATTGCATAAACTGCGGCAACATATCCGCAGGAAACATTATGCCCGATAACATAGTCGACGGTAAAAATATTATCATTGCTATCAT
>CAMWIB010000178.1 GCA_947174215.1 uncultured Clostridia bacterium | reverse complement strand
GCTTTTAAGCCTGCTCTCACAGGACGGTTTAAGTTCTTTTACGTCAACGCCGCCCGATGTGATAACCGCCTCTGTAAACGGCGCAAGTTCCTTTACGTCAAAGACGAGATTCTTCACCGTATGCACGAGTCGCGCCCTTTCCTCTTTGGTTATCACGTTCACTTTCTTCCACTCGGCAATATCCGCGCGCCTTAGCACGTATAGATTGAGTCTATCGGGAAGAAGCGCACGAGTTACGTTTTTGATATCCTGATTCTTGCGTTCCTCGAAGTCGCGCAGTATACGCGCGTCAAGCTGTTTTTCGTCAAGCGACGGCTTCAAGTCAAGCACGAGCTTAACGCTGTCAATGCGGTTGATATATGAGGACAGCGTAAGCGCGATTGGACCCGACAGTCCTCTGTCCGTAAACATAAGCTCGCCAAACCTGCTTGCAATACACTTGCCGCTATCGCTAAGCGCACTCAGCTCCACGTTTTTGAGGGATATGCCCTGCAAGGAACACTCCTGCTTTACGTGTATAGGCACGAGTCCCTGCTTAGGCGGTGTAATCTTATGCCCAAAGCTACGCGCAAACGCATAGCCGTCACCCGTCGACCCCGTTGACGGATAGCTTACGCCACCAGTTGCCACGACGACCTTATCGCAATCAATAATGCCCTCGTCGGTTACGACTTCAAACGTATCAGTGCCTACACCGTCTGCGCATTCAGCACTGTCTTTCCTATCGACGCTATTTATTTCAAACACCTTGCAGTTATACTTGACGCTTACTCTTGCGCGTTTGAGTTCCTTTTCAAGCGTTTTTATGACGTCGGAAGATTTTTGCGACTCAGGGAACACTCTGTTTCCCCTCTCCGTCACGAGGCTAAGCCCCGCCTCTTCAAAGAACGACATAGTGTCCTGCGAAGTAAAGGAATATATTGCCGAGCGAAGGAATTTTTCTCCGTGTACGATATGGGCAAAGAAGTCGTTTATATCGCAGTTGTTCGTGAGGTTGCAACGCCCCTTACCCGTGATATAAATTTTCTTTCCTATCTTCTCGTTTTTTTCAAGCAGAACGACCTCCGCTCCGCCCCTCGCAAGCATAATGGCCGCCATACAGCCGGCCGCGCCCGCACCTACTACGCACACCTTCATAGCTTGAACTCCGCATTCTGCATAGCTCGCAGAACCTCTTCGTCAGTCGCAAAAAGCTTTATGGGCGAGATAGTGATATAGCCGTTGTCGCAAAGCGCCCAATCGCCGTACTCCTCGCGGGGATGGTCCTTCTTGGAATGCCCTTCGATATAAAACCACTCCGTGCCGTTCTCGTCCTCTTTGCTGTAATAATTTTCGTTGTACGGACGGAAGGACACTGGCGCTACCTTTACGCCAACAATCTGCTCACGAGTTGGATAAGGTAAGTTTACGTTCACAGTCACGTTTTCAACCGCGTACGACATAAGCTTTTCAAGATTCTCCGCGATAAAGGCCGCGCTGAAATCATAGTCGCTCGTGCCGCGCGTACGCAACGATACCGCTATCGACGGTATGCGGTGGAACGTACCCTCCTGTGCCGCGCCGCACGTACCCGAATATATGATATCCGAGCCTATATTTAAGCCAGCGTTTATGCCCGATAATACGACGTCAAACTTCTTATCTTTGAAGAGGTACTTGACCGCAAATATCACGCAATCCGCAGGAGAACCGTTCACCGCGTACGTGGGTATGCCGTCCGACATAAAAACTTTTCTGTATGTAATTCCGCCGTAAAAATGCACTTGATGGGAATAGCCAGACCTCTCGCCGTCGGGCGCGACGACCACTACGTCATGCTCAATAGCAAGCCGCCTTGCAAGCGTGCGAATACCCTTTGCATCATATCCGTCGTCATTCGCAATAAGTATATTCATACCGTCCTCCCAAGATTTATTTGAGCCTATTATCTTTGAAGATTACAAAGCTTTGCAAGGTACGCAACCTCGCTCTCGCTAAGCTCCCTATATCCTCCGCGCGACAGACCGCCAAGTCTAAGCTCGCCGATAGCTACGCGCTTCAAGAATACTACGTTTTTCTCAACCGCCTCGAACATACGGCGTATCTCTCTGTTTTTGCCCTCGAATATGACTACTTCAAGACGGGTATCATTCCCCTCTACGCCAGTCACTCTGACCTTTGAACGTCCGTATTTTACGCCGTCCACAGTCACGCCTTTACGCAGTATTGCAAGGTCGCTTTCCTCGATTGAGCCTTCGATACGTACTACGTACGTCTTTGGAATTTCACTTGACGGGTGCGTGAGCTTATACGTCATATCACCGTCGTTTGTAAGCAGCAGTAAGCCCTCGCTGTCATAGTCCAGTCTGCCGACGGGAAACAGGCGTTTATCCTTGTATCCGTCAAGGTAGTCCATAACGGTCCTGCGCGGCTTCTTTTTGACGTCAGTACCCTGCGTTCCGTCAGGCGTACTGCGCTCACGACCGTTTGGCGCGCTTCCGCTATCGCTTTCCGCGTCGGATTTCTTGCGACCGCTCTTGTTGTCGCGCTCGTCGTTCATCGTAGTCACACAGCCCTTCGGCTTGTTGAACATAACGTAATCGTAGTGAGTTACTCGAACAACCTTTTTGCCGTCTACAAAGACGGTATCGTTGGTTTCATCAACTTCGCTTCCGACTTCGCGCACAACCTTTTTGTTGACGGATACTCTGCCTTCCTTGACAAGCTCATCCGCCTTTCTACGCGAGCATACGCCGCACTCGGCGAGATATTTGTTTATACGCATAAAATCTCCAATCCATCAAGGCAGTAAGACCACGACGGAAAATATAAGCATTACATTTACAAAATTATACAGTATATCGCGCTTACACGCAAGCAAATTGAGGCTAAGATTGAGGCAATGCCTTCAAAATACACGATTAAACCTAAAAATTAAGATAGCGGTAAAATTACCGCTATCTCATTCTATAAGTTTTTGACAGTTATTTTAAGCCGCTTTTAGCACGAGATACTCGCTTCCGTCCTTGCGTAGCGGATAGCAGACATTTTTCCAGTCCTCTGTTACCCCCGACGGACAGTTTATCTCTATCGGCGTTTTAGCAGTGTCACCGCGTAGTAGCGCATTATCAAGAGGCACCATTTCGTAGTTATCAAAGCCGTAATTCAGCAAGCGGATAGTATCGTTCCACATATCGCCGTAATTCAGCACTACGCTTATAAGCTGCATACCGTTTTTGCACGCGCCGCCCACAAGACACCTGCCGCTCTTCTTCGTAT
>CAMWIB010000177.1 GCA_947174215.1 uncultured Clostridia bacterium | reverse complement strand
ACATCATTTGGTGCGTATTTAGGCGGCGAGTGATATGTTGAATATATTGTAGTAAACTATTCGCAAAATGTCAATATATTGTGCTAATTATGCCACTAAAACGCACAACTTTTAAGCGACATAATTTATAAAATGCGCGTACCCAATAGGGCGAGTGTTCAAAGAAAATCATTAAAAATTTTTTTGATTATTGGCGTCCCCACAAACGTCCCTGTTTGTGGGGTAAAATTTCTTGACATAATTATTTCGTTTTATAAAAATTTGCGTGATAATATAATAGGTTTAGGTTGTAAATATAAACCCAAGTCCAATAATGTGGCGTAGATGCAAATTTATATAATAATGCTGAAAAATAATTCATTCAATTAGAATGCTGAAAATTTTTTTGAAATTTCGTGACATAATTTTTTCAATCTGCAAAATAGTCTATGTTAATATTAAAGATTTCCATTGCAAGCTTAAAACCGCTTTTGAAACCCAAGGTGTAAAAGTCCTTTACTGCGATAGCTTCATATTCTTCCTGCGCGTCCATAGCGGCTTTGTAGCTTTTCAAAAGCTTTTCATCATTTTTAAGAGCGTCTGTAAGGATTTTTTCATTGTTTTCTAACTTGGCATTTATTTGGTCACATTTTCCGTTAAGATTTATAGATTCCTGTTGGTGATTGAAAATTTGCGTTAGTATTGATTCGAATATCATTTCTTACTCCTGAATTTTTATTGTAATAGCACAATACAATTACAATAGTAATTAAGTCAAGCAATTTAATTACTATTGTGATAATTGTGAAATATGAACAAAGCAACTTATGTAGAAAGGATTAAACAGCTAAGAGTGGAAGATGGGCTTTCACAGGCTCAGCTTGCAAAAGCTGTTGGAATCAGTCAATCAGCTATTGCAGTGTGGGAGTTGGGCGCGAGAACGCCGAGCGCAGATGCTATAATAAAGCTCGCGGAGTATTTCGGAGTGACTGCTGATTATATACTTGGATTAAGTGATGATATAAATTAAAAAGCGCACGGAGTGCGCTTATTTTTTTGCATAGAAAATTTATATATTTCATTCAATTTTAATCAAAATAGCTTGAATGGAACGACAGTAAACAGTAAGCACACTAAGTGTGTTATATCTCTATATTTTCTTTCAGCTTTTTCAGTATTCGTCCTTCGATTCGGCTGACTTGCACTTGCGATACGCCAAGCTCCTTGGCGACTTCGCTTTGCGTTTTATCGCGGAAGTAGCGGAGTATGATTATCTTCTTTTCCCGCTCAGGCAGACTCTTTATGCTATCGCGTAGCATAAGCGTGTCCAGATTCTCGTCGGGGGAGCTGTCGCCTACAATCTTATCTCCAAGCGAAGCGCCGTCCTCATCACCGAGGGGTTCGGATAGGGAGAGTAGATAGTGCGACGTATCCATAGCAAAAACTATGTCCTGTGGCTCGACTGCAAAGTGCGCGGCAAGCTCGTCAACGGAAGGTTCGGATTCGCCCGACTTTTGCTTCTCGTCGCTGTACTGGGATATCTTCGCGGCGAGAGTCTTTGCCCAGCGCGATACCTTGACCGCGCCGTCATCGCGTAAAAACCTCTTTATTTCTCCGCTTATCATCGGCACAGCGTAGGTGGAAAAGCGTACGCCGAACGCCGTATCGAAATTGGATATAGCCTTGACAAGCCCCATCGCGCCAAGCTGCATGAGGTCGTCGTATTCAAGCCGTACGCCTAAGCGTTTGACTATCGACTTGATAAGCGGAATATTTTCTTCTATCAGTTTCTCTTTGGCGTCATTGTCACCCGATTGCGCCGCCTGTATCAGCGCGAGGGTATCTTCGTGACTTAGCATTCCTTAAATACCTTTTTCATTGTTACGGTGGTGCCTTCGCCCACCTTTGAGCGTACGGTCATCTCGTCGGTGAAGGTTTCGATTATCGTGAAGCCCATACCGCTGCGCTCGTCGTCGGGGCGGGTGGTGTAAAACGGTTCCTTTGCCGCGTCCACGTCGGGTATACCGCAACCGAAGTCAGTTATGCTCACCGTTATTTCGCGCTTAGCCTCGTCCACCTCGCAAAGTAGCTCGATTATGCCGCCATCCTCTTTATAGGCGTGTACGACGGCGTTCGTCACAGCCTCGCTCACCGCGGTTTTCAGGTCGTTTATCTCTTCGACCGTCGGAGAACAGGGCAGAGAAAACGCCGCTACCGCGCTTCTTGCAAACGCCTCGTTCTTGCCGTTTGAAAGCATTTTCATATCAAAAAAGTTGTTCATAAACACTCCTTATTCCACTATTGGTACAAATGTATATATTCCGCTCGTGCGGAAAACTTTGTCTACCTGCTGAGGTACGTTTTTTAGCAGTAGCTCGGCGCGCTTACCGCGTAGCTTCTTGTATCTGCCAAGCACGAAGCCAAGCCCCGTACTGTCTATAAACGTCACGTTCTTCATGTCAAACGTCATCGTGCGAAAGCCCTGTGCGTCGATAAGCTTGTCTATGTCGGCTCGCAGATTGCGCGCAGAGTATTCGTCTATTTCGCCCGATAGCTTGACGCATATATCGCTTCCAACTATCTTAAAATCCAAATTCATATTGCCTCCACTGACAGAATAATTGATGACGCAAGCAATAAAATATCCGCTTTTGGCGAATTTACACATTTAGCCGAGGATTATGTCAAAAATTTCTCAAATTCACTGCAAAAAATAATTGACACAAGGTTTTTTTTATAGTATATTGATTGAGTCGTCAGCACGGTTCTCGGGGTGTAGCGCAGTTTGGTAGCGCATCTGCTTTGGGAGCAGAGGGTCGGGAGTTCGAATCTCTTCACCCCGACCAATTCATCAGATGCAGATGATGACGACAGCTTCATAGATGATGATTCGGGCCTTTAGCTCAGTTGGTTAGAGCAGTCGGCTCATAACCGATCGGTCCGCGGTTCGAGTCCGTGAAGGCCCACCAAAATCAATCATTATTGTGGCCCGGTAGTACAGTTGGTTAGTACGCCAGCCTGTCACGCTGGAGGTCAGGGGTTCGAGCCCCCTTCGGGTCGCCAAATGATATATGTGGCAGTGACTTTGTCACTGCCACAACAACAATATCAGCTTGTCGCTCGCTTTTGCCACATAAAGGCTCGCGACACTTATGCCTCGGTAGCTCAGGTGGCAGAGCAAGGGACTGAAAATCCCTGTGTCGGTGGTTCGAGTCCGCCCCGAGGCACCAAAAAATTTTTTTTGTACGCTGGTGTAGCTCAATTGGCAGAGCAGCTGATTTGTAATCAGCAGGTTGTGGGTT
>CAMWIB010000176.1 GCA_947174215.1 uncultured Clostridia bacterium | reverse complement strand
CTTGTCGTCGGCTTGGGAATGCAGTCGCTCATATCCGACGTGGTGGCAGGACTGGTTATTGTGTTTGAAAATGATTTCAACGTCGGAGATATAATAACCGTCGGCGATTTCCGCGGTACGGTTACGTCGATTGGTATTCGCACGACAAAACTTGAAGCGCGCGGCAACGTAAAGATTATCAACAACAGTGAAATACGCGGCGTACTCAACCAGACGAAAAATCTGTCAACCGCGCTTTCCGAGATAAGCGTAAGCTACGGCGAGGACTTGCCGAAAGTCGAAGAGATAATCAAAAACAGAATAAAATATTTGAATATTGAAGGCGCTGTCGGCGATGTTGTCTACGAGGGCGTAAAGGAGCTTGGTAGCTCGTCCGTGCTGTTGCTGTTTTCCGTACAGTGCAAGGAGTGCGATATATTTGCCGTAACGAGAAGAATGAATAGAGAATTGAAGGTTATGTTTGACGAGAACGGCATTGAGATTCCGTTTGAGCAAATTGTCGTACACAATGGCGATAATTGATATTATTAAGCTTATTGACAGGTCATTAAAATTGGTGTTATAAGTTAATAGTTATGCTGTTTAGGAGGACATAATATGGCAGAGAAGAAATGTTGTTGCTGTAAAGAGCCTACGGGGTCAATCCCTATTTTGAGAATTATCGACAAGCTCGATTCGCTGTTCGCCAAAAACGATTTGGCGGAAGCAAAGCGCTTGCTCGAATATTGGGAAGGCGAAGCGCGTGCGCTTGGCGATACTCGCGGACTGTGCGAAATACTCAGCGAGCAGGTTGGTTTTTACCGCTCGTCGGGAGAGAAGGAAAAGGGCTTGAAGGCGGCGGAAGAGGCTATAAGCATTCTTGACGAAGACGAAAATCCCGATAGCGTGGCGAATGCGACGATATATCTCAACTGCGCCACCACTATGAAGGCGTTCGACGAGGTTAAGAAGGCGATGCCGTATTACGAGAAGGCAAAGGACGTCTACGAGCGTATGCTCCCCGAGGACGATTTTAGACTCGCAGGCTTTTACAATAATTACGCTACCGCGCTGAGTGATTTAGATGAGTCGAGAGATGATGAGGCAAAAGCTTACTACGATAAAGCTATTGCAATATTGAAGAAGCTTGGCGGATTTAGCGAGATTGCGGTTACGTACGTGAATATGGCGTTGCAAGTCTACGGAAAAGCGCAGGAGAGCGGCGAGGATTGCGACGACGAGATTGACGAGCTGTTGGGACTTGCATACGATAGCCTCGACGATGAAAGCATAGAGCGCGATACGGACTACGCTCACACCTGCGAGAAGTGCGCGACGGTGTTTGGATTCTTTGGATATTTCATTCAAAAGCAGGAGCTTGAAGAAAGAGCTAAGAAGATTTACGAATCTAATTGCTGATAGTTCCATACATAATATAAAGAGTTGTTGCGGCTAAACGATTTATCGTAAGATAAAAATGCTACGGCGATAAGGTTTATTGAATTTATATAAGAGTAGATTGACTATGAAGGGTTTAGAGGAAGCTAAAAAGTTTTACGAGGAGTGCGGAGCAGATATGCTTTCGCGCGAGTTTCCCGATTACGTTGGGCGTATCGCCGTAGGGCTTGTGGGACACGGCTCGGAGTGCTTCGGCTTTGATGACGAGATATCGCGCGACCACGACTTTGAAACTGGCTTCTCAATGTGGCTTACGCGCGAGGATGAGGCGAAGATAGGTTTCAAGCTTATGCGCGCGTATGATAGAATAAAGACAGAATATTGCGGTACGAAGCTCAAACATATGAGCGTTATTGGCTCAAACTCGCAGGGCGTGCAGATTATTGGCGACTTTTATAGGAAATACACCGGTTGCGAGGGTGCGCCCGCTACGCTTAGAGATTGGCTGTTTACAGAGAGTGCGTATTTTGCGGAAGCCACGAACGGCGAGGTATGGCGCGACGACATTGGAGTATTTTCAAAGATACGCGAAAAAATTGCGAACGGAATGCCTGAGGACGTAAGACTCAAAAAGCTCGCGGCGGCGGCTGTGCGTATGGCGCAGACGGGACAGTACAATTATCCGCGTTGCATAGACCACGGCGAGGAAGGGGCGGCTATGCTTGCGCTTTCCGAGTTCGTGAGGGGCGCGATAGAGATGATATTCTTGCTCAACAAAAAGCATTGCCCTTACTATAAATGGTCGTTTAGAATGCTGAAAACATTGCCTAAACTGTCAGATATGGCGGAACCGCTTGAATTTCTACTCACCGCTGACAATGAAAATAAAAAGGTCAAGCGTGACATAATCGAGGATATCGCGCTTGCGATTACCAACGAGATAAAGTCGCAGGGGCTTGCCGACTGCAAGGAGAGCTATTTGGAGCCGTACGGATTTGCGATGCTCAAAAAGATAAAAAGTGCGGAGCTTAGAAATATGCACATTCTTGTTGGCTGAATCCATTTGAGTGAATAGTGAAGAGTGAAGAAGCGTGACACTGTACGGTAAGCGAAACAGTGAAAGAAACCGTAGTTCTTATATAATATAAGTATTAAATTGCACAATTCAAATATAAATACGCTCAAACGTTTGACAAGTGCGGTGTATTTTTGGTAAATTATAGTCCGAGCCGCGCGAACGTGGTTTTTAAGTCAGGCAATTTTGTCTGCACCTAAGTCGGCGAGACTGGTTAGAGGAGGTAAAAAAATGTACGCAATCGTTGAGTGTGGCGGCAAGCAGTACAAGGTCGAGCAGGATATGCTGGTAAAGGTCGAGAAAATCGACGCAGAAGTCGGCACGAACGTTGACCTCAAAGTGCTTATGTTCGCAGACGGTAACGGAAACGTAAAGGCAGGTTCTGCAGCAGCGGCGTGCAAGGTGACGGCAACCGTCAACGCGCATGACAAGTCGGCAAAGGTCTTGGTTTTCCATTACAAGTCAAAGAAGCAAATCAGAAAGCGTCAGGGACATCGTCAACCGTATACCGAGTTGAAGATAGTTTCTATCGAGGGCTAATATGGTCAACGTGAAGTTCTCAACGTCAGACGGTAAGTTTGTCGGAGTGGAGTGCGAAGGGCATTGTGAGTATGCCGACGCGGGTGAAGACGTGGTATGTGCGGCTTTAAGCTCGGTGATACAGACGGCGGTGCTTGGACTAATGAAGGTTTTGGGTATTGCGGTCGGATATGAAACCGACGAAAAGAGAGGTTATCTCAAAGCGATACTTCCAAAGTCTATGACCGAAGCGGACGAACACGACGCAGACGTTATTTTGAGAACGGCATACTATGGGGTGTCAGACCTATATGAATAATTTTAG